>JBGTJW010000695.1:0-5067 GCA_041744955.1 Stenomitos sp.
TAATTGACCTACGACAGCGTGTAGCCGAACAAGCCGTCATGCTGACCGAGTTGGGGCATCAGTTGCTGCACGTTCAGCAAGCTGAACCGACCCTGGAAGCGTCGCATCAAACGCTGTCAGCGCCCTTGCAGCCGTCGTCGATCGCCATCATTGAGTGGAACGCCACGTTTGAGGTCGTTGACTGGAATCCGACGGCTGAAAGGCTGTTCGGCTACAGCAAGCAAGACGCGATCGGTCGTCACGTCACTGACCTGCTGCCGTCACAGAGTCACCAGATTATGACCGCGCTTACCCCGCGTTCGGGCGATCGCACGGTTCAGCAAACAGTTACCCTGGATGGCAAACCTGCTACATATACATGGCACAATGCACCGTTGATGAATGTGCAGCAACAGGTGACAGGCGTGCTTTCTCTGGTGCAAGTCACTGAACGATCGCCCAGCCTACCTGACGTAGCAGACGATAACAACCGAACGTCCAACTCGATCGCACCCCTTTCCAGCGCTTTTTTGAACGCGATCGTTAACACCACCACTGATCCGCTCTTTGTCAAAGATCAGCAGCATCGCTACATCCTTTTGAACGATGTCTTTTGTCAATTTATGGGTTGGCATCGCCCTGATGTCATTGGGCTGACGGATCACGAGGTTTTTCCGGATAGCGAACAAGCCGACTTTTTTCGTGAGACTGATCAGATTGTGCTGACCACGGAAGGCGATCGGGAAGACGAAGAAAGCCTGACCAATCTGCACGGTCAGACGCATCTCTTCTCAACCAAAAAGTCGTGCTTGCGCGATGCCAGCGGCAATAAATTCATGGTTGGCACCATGCGAGACATCACCGCCTTAAAAGCCGCAGAAGCCGCGCTCAAGCAGTCTAAGGAAGAGCTAGAAATATGTGTAGAGGCACGCACAGTCGAACTTCAGCAAACAGTGGTGCAACTTCAGCAACAAGTGCATGAACGACAGGCAGCGCTGCACAAGCGTGATCAAGCGGAGGCAAAGCTGCAATACATCCGCAAATTTTTGGAGTCTGTACTCCGAACGCTGCCAGTAGCCGTGATTGCTAAAGAGGCAAAGGATCTGCGCTATGTACTGTGGAACCCGGCGGCGGAGGCAGTTCTCGGTGCGACGGCTAAAGACGTGATGGGCAAGAATGCGTACGATCTGTTGCCGCCTGAACAAGCTGAGGTGCTAATGGCGCACGATCGCCAGGTGTTACAGACCAGAGAGGTACTGGATCTTCCCGAAGAGTTAGTGTCAGCCGACGGGGGAGAAGCACGCATCTTGCACACTAAAAAAACCGCTGTCTTTGATGAAGATGGCAACCCACAGTATCTTTTAGCGATTACTGAAGACATCACCGAGCGCAAACAAGCCGAAGCCGCCTTGCAGCAAAATGAAGCCCAACTGCGAGCCTTAGCGCAGCGCGAAGAATTGCTCAATCGCGTTGCTAACCAGATTCGTAGCTCGCTGGATCTGGATACCATTCTGCAAACGACTGTGCATGAAGTTCGTAATCTGTTGCAAATCGATCGCTGTAGCTTTTGCTGGTATCACGCCGAAGCCGATCAGCTTGCGAACCTCGAATTTACCCACGAATCGCGGGGTGCTGAGTTTCCGAGCTTTCTGGGCACGTACCCACAAGACCTCAGTAAGCCAGCCGATCGCCACAACCCCATTATCGAAAGTCTACTAAGCCAGACCCCCTACCGTGTCGACGATGTAGCGACCGATCCGCATCTGAAGCCAGAAGCCCGCGACATTCTGCGTTTTTATCACTATCACTCAGAGCTACTGCTGCCAGTGCAAATACTGTCGGGACGACGGGGCGGTATCCATTGCGGTCATCACACTGCGGTACGACCGTGGAGCGAAGCGGAAATGGAACTACTGCAAGCCGTGGCAAGCCAACTTTCGATCGCCATCAACCAGGCAGAGCTTTATCACCAGAGCGTGATTGCTGCCAACACGGCACAACAGCAAACACAACAGCTAGAGGAAGCGCTGCAAGAACTTCAGGCAGCACAGGCGCAGATGGTGCAAAGCGAAAAGATGTCGAGCCTGGGGCAACTGGTGGCAGGGGTCGCTCATGAAATCAACAACCCCGTTAACTTTATCTACGGCAACCTCACCTATGCCAACGAATATATTCAGGATCTCCTGCAACTGATTAACCTGTATCAAGAGCAGTACCCAACACCGACAAAACAAATTCAGTCTGTTGCCAGTGCGATCGACCTCCAGTTTGTGATGACAGACTTGCCCAAATTGCTGACATCCATGAAAGTCGGTGCAGACCGTATTCAGCAGATCGTCGCGTCTCTGCGAACCTTTTCGCGCATGGACGAAGCCGAATTTAAAGCGGTCAACATCCATGAGGGCATTGACAGCACACTGATGATTTTGCAAAGCCGTCTCAAAGCCCAACAGATGCGGCTAAAGGAGTGTGAATATGCTCGACCCACGATCGAAGTCGTGAAGGAGTATGGCGAATTACCCCTGGTTGAATGCTATGCAGGACAGCTTAATCAGGTGTTTATGAACGTGCTGAGTAATGCGATCGACGCACTGGATGAGCGCGACAGCCAGCGTGATGCGGCAACGATGGAGCAAAATCCCAGTGCCATTCGCATTCGCACCGAACTGTGCAACGGCGATCGCGTCCTGATTGCGATCGCAGACAATGGATCCGGTATCCCCGAAACGGTACAACAAAAGCTGTTTGACCCTTTCTTCACTACCAAGCCGGTGGGCAAAGGCACTGGCATGGGCTTATCTATCAGCTACCAGATCATTACAGAGCGGCATGGCGGCTCGCTACAGTGCCAGTCCTCGACTGAAGAAGGGACAGAGTTCCTGATTGAAATTCCTCTAAAGCAAGCGACTCAGCAAGGATGATTGCAGCTCGCTGATTGACTCTGATGGCATGTCCCACCCGTTGAAAGGCAAACTTCATATAGCAGTCGAAGAGAACGTCAGGACAAACATAAACCTTAAAACGTCCTTTGAGCAAGGTTTCTATTCATCCCTCATCCCTCATCCCTCATCCTTTTGCCATACCCAATCCACCCAAAAAGCTGCCCTGCTTCAAGGCTTCCCTAACGTCATGCTAGAGAAGCCTTGAAGCAGGGATGGAAGAACTTACGATCCCGAACTCAGGCTATTTAACAAACAGCATCTCTTGATAGGTTGGTAGTGGCCAATAGTCATCAGCAACTTCGCCTTCAAGCGCATCCGCATACTCCCGCACTTTATCCATTAAGGGACGAATGGTTTGGGCGCAAAACTGCATATGCTCTTCCGGTGCGGCAAAATCATGCTTCGTCATTGCGTCACTGAGTTTGCTGACGTTATCCAACATGGATTGCATCAGCGCTGCCACTTTTTCGGCGCTTTCCTTGTCGATTTCAATGCCGATCGCCTTGGCGTTGGCGATCGCGGTAGACAGTTCAGACAGATACCGCATTGCAGCCGGATAGATCATCGTTTTGGCGATACTCACCACCAGCTTGGCTTCCACTTCGATCGCCAAAATGTATTGCTCGGCATACACATCGAAACGGCTTTCGAGTTCTACCGGAGTCAGCACACCAACGCGATCAAACAGTTCCTCAATGTAAGCGGCTTTTAAGACAGGTAGCGCATCGGCAGTCGTCCGCAAATTAGGTAGACCGCGTTCTTCGACCGCCATTTTATGCCAGTCTTCGCAGTAACCGTTGCCACCAAAGATGACAGCGCTATGCTTGTCCATCACCTCTTTCAGCACCGTGTGAACGGCAGCATTCAGTTCCGTACCCTTTGCCATTTCGGTCTCCAAGGCATCGCCAATCCAGGTGAGGGAATCTGCCAGGATGGTGTTCATCGCGACCAGTGGACCTGAAACCGACTGCCCCGAACCAACGGCTCGGAACTCAAAGCGGTTGCCTGTGAACGCAAAGGGTGACGTGCGGTTGCGATCGCCCGGATCTTTAGGGAAGATCGGCAAGGTGTCTACGCCCATTTCCATGACCCCAGCGTGGGAAGAACTGGTGGGCTGTCCCTGGCTGATTTGATTGAACACCTGCTCCAGTTGCGTCCCCAGATACATAGAGATAATTGCTGGAGGAGCCTCATTCGCACCCAGGCGATGATCATTACTGGCAGTGGCAACGACAGCCCGCATCAGGGGACCGTACTTGTGCAGACCCCGAATGACCGCGCCGCAAAAGAGCAAAAACTGCATATTGGCATGAGGCGTATCGCCTGGATCCAGCAAGTTGCCTTGAGTCGCATTGCCGACCGACCAGTTGACGTGCTTTCCAGAACCGTTAATGCCAGCAAACGGCTTTTCGTGCAGCAGACAAGTAAAGCCATGCTTTTTAGCAGTGCTCTTGAGAATGGTCATCGTAAGCTGCTGGTGATCGCTTGCTACATTCGCCGCTTCAAAAAAGGGCGCAATCTCAAACTGACCCGGCGCTACTTCGTTGTGGCGTGTTTTGGCTGGAATGCCCAGCTTGTACATCTTCTCTTCTACGTCCTGCATGAACACCTGGACGCGATCGGGGATGGCTCCAAAGTAATGGTCATCGAACTGTTGTCCTTTGGCAGGGGGTTTGCCAAAGAGGGTTCTGCCAGCCAACAGCAAATCGGGGCGACTATGGGCAAAATGAGAATCAACCAAAAAGTATTCCTGTTCTGCGCCACAGCTAGAGTTCACAGGTGCAACGTCAGTATGACCCAGCAGCTTTAGCACGCGGGTGGCGGCTTTGTTCATCGCGGCGTTCGATCGCAGCAGCGGCGTTTTCTTATCCAGCGCGACACCCGTCCAGGAGATAAACACCGTGGGAATGCAGAGCGTCACACCATTGTCGGTTTCCATCACATAGGCAGGACTGGTCACATCCCATGCCGTGTAGCCGCGTGCTTCAAACGTAGAGCGCAGTCCGCCGTTAGGGAAGGAAGAACCATCGGGTTCGCCCTGCACCAGCACTTTGCCAGTAAATTCGGTGATGACCGTGCCATCGCTTTGCACCGAAATGAACCCATCATGCTTCTCAGCCGTCGCATTCGTCATCGGGTAGAAAAC
>JBGTJW010000696.1:0-4892 GCA_041744955.1 Stenomitos sp.
CTACCTGCTAATTCAACCACAATCGCATCAGGAGCAGGAGTTTCTAACACCCCATCTGTTTCATGTACTGCCTCTAGAATGAACCGTCGTGCTTCGTCGATATCGTCACCGTAACCAATGCCAATATCATATTGCAAACGGCGATTTTCAAATGCAGTATTGACCGTGACAGAATTTGTAAATAGCTCAGAATTTGGGATTACAATCCGCCGCCCATCATAAGTTTTAATCGTTGTTGCTCGTGTTTGAATATTTTCTACTGTGCCTTCAAAACCTTTGAATACGATTTGATCGTCGATTTGGAAGGGTTCAGTTAACAGAATTAGAATGCCTGCCAGGAAGTTTTGCAAGATATCTCGAAAAGCAAAGCCGATTGCTACACCACTGATTCCGAGTAGCTGCACAAGATCGCTCGCTTTAAGCGAGGGAATGACGATCGACAGCGCAATAAACAGGCCCACCAGAACGGTTACACCTTGTGCCAATCGCCCCAGCACCATGCCCAGGTTACGAGCTTGACGGTGATCGCGCGTCAGGTTTCTAACTATTTTCTTGATCGCTCTACCAGCAAAGAAAAAGATCGCAAAGACAATCAATGCTAGCACCATGTTTGGCAACAAAATGATGAAACCATTTAGCATTGCCTGCATCTTGTCTAAAAGCGTTGATAGTTCTGCATTCATTGCACAGTTGTCATAAATCGCTCATAAATTCTACAAGGGACAGGTAGAATTAACTTCTGTCTTAGGGTTATCAATTGTTCTGCCTTAAGCTTTGAACCTCGGTTCGCAAGGCTATGATTTCGTCTCGCAGGGCATCGATCGATTTCGCTCCGGCAATCTCTGCCTCGTCGTCGGCATCTTCTCCAATAAAGAATGTGGCTAAAGTCGCCGTCAAATAGCCAAAGACAGCAAAGGCATACAGCGCCAGCAGAAAACAGAGGATGCGACCTTCTGCCGTTTGGGGAAAGTAGTCTGATCCCATCGTGGTCATCAGCATGGCTGTCCACCAAAGCGCAGTGCCGTAGCTATCAAATCCAGGTAAATCTGGGGATTCTTGCTCAAAGGCATACATTCCCGCAGCCCCAACCAGTGTAATGATTGTTGTTGTCAGCACCACATAGCCAAAGCCGCGCCGCGCAAAGTTGGCGGTGAGCGATCGCATACCGCGATTGGTGCGAGTCAACACGCGTAACAGCCGCAAGCCCCGGACTGCTCGTGTGGTTTGTAGAATTCGCATGATACGCACAAACCGCAACACTCGCAAGGCGGGTAAGAGCAGTGAAATGGCTGTAATCCAGCTTGTTTTAAGATATAGCCACCGCCAAGATGATTAGGACATAGACTATGAGAGTCATCATCGCTTCGGAACCGAATCATGGGTAAAGCATATAGTTATGACTTCCGCCAGAAAGTGATGCAAGCCATTGAACTGGATGGCTACAAGAAAAGCGAAGTGAGTGAGATGTTCAACATCAGTCGCAACACCATCAACCTGTGGTGTCAACGCAAGGTGGCAACCGGAGATATCCAAGCAAAGCCGAGAGCGAAAGGGAGTCCGCAGCAAAAGATCACGGACTGGCAGCAGTTTCAGTCCTTTGCGAAGGAGCATGAAGCTAAAACACAAGTCGAGATGGCAGCACTGTGGGAAGGCGAGGTGAGCGACCGGACGATTTCCCGCGCCCTCGCGAAGGTTGGATTGACGCGAAAAACAAGACTTACGGGTATCGCGAACGGGATGAAGCCAAACGAGCGGCATTCCTAGCGCAGTTGCTAGACCCGAAAGCAGAACACTTGGTGGATGTGGATGAGTCAGGGATGGACGAGCGAGACGACGATGATTACGGGTGGGCTCCCGCAGGCGAACGCTTGTACGGACTTAAATCGGGTCGTCGTCAAGGTCGAGTCAACATGATTGCGGGTTACCGCGCTGGACAACTGATTGCCCCCTTTACAGTCGAGGGGGCGTGTAACCGTACGGTCTTTGAAATCTGGTTAGAAACCTGCCTGATTCCGGTGCTCAAACCCGGAGATTGGGTGATTGTGGATAATGCCACCTTTCATCACGGGGGACGCATTGCTGCTTTGATTGCAGCCGCTGGTGCTCAAGTTATGTACCTGCCCCCGTATTCACCTGACCTGAATCGGATTGAGAAATGCTGGGCGTGGTTGAAAAGTCGAATTCGCAAACAATTACGCGATAGTTCGACTTTGCGGGATGCGATGGAAGCCGTGCTTAAGCAAGCAGCGTCCTAATTAAAGTGGCGGCAGCTATAACCCTCTTTGGTCAGTTTGGGCAAAGTAAAATCTGTTCTAAACGCTGAAAGCCCTTCACAATAGCCTATTTAATATATACGCCTTATATCCCAAGGCTCTAAAGTATTCGGAGATAAAGTGTAGATACCAAAACTCTGATGGAGTGTAGGTTGTGGCGTTTTTTATAGGATTCACTCTGCTTAGAGTGATTTAAGAGGGATAAGTAGCCTTGTGGGGTGCAAGCGATAGTCTGAGAAGGAATTCCAGGGTAAACGCGCCCCAAATGACAATGCTGAACGTAGTCGAACCTGAAAAACTGAAGTTCAGGCGATCACATGAGACTCAATCACAGGATGAGACAAAAAGAAGCGAAATAGCTTGCGCAAGTTGAACCCGCAGCCTGCTAGGAGCGCATTGATGCGGTCACCCGTTGTACCGCGCAAAAAGTTGCGCCCCAAAGCATGGTCGAGTTTGCTATGCCCAATGACGGGTTCAATGGCACTGCGACGCTTGAGCCAGCGTTTGAGCGATTGAGTCAACTTGCGAGTGCCACAGACTAAGACCTCAACCCCTGGCGGGTGGTAAAGTGCGCCGCGAAAGCCCTTGTCCACAGCCGCTTGTTTGGGTTTGATAGCGGTAAGGTGCTCGGTTTGAGCCAGCGCATCCTTGAGGGTTGCCCCATCGCAGGCACAAATTCCATGCCGCTCAAACCAATGAGCATTATTAATGGATAATTACAGGCTTTAACTGCTTTTTGGAACACGTATGGTTCCCCCTACAAAACTTTTAGCTGAGAATAGCCTATCGCCCCAGTGTCAAATTATTGGGAGGAAATCGAGGGGATTTCGGGAGGAAGGTGCTTCCCAAGCCAGATGGCGTTAGCTACTTCTCACCAAAATCACAGTTTGATCATTGCTATGAGCGATCGTGGCTGGAATATTGCCATGAATTGCCTGTTGTAATAGACCTTCCCGGCTGGCTCCCATCACAATCACCTGACTGTGATGATGGTGAGCGCAATCCAAAAGTGCTTCCGGAATTGACTTGGCACAAATGGGAATAGTCGTTACCGCAGCGTCGAGATGCTGCTGGAGGAAATGCGCTGCTTTTTCCAGGATGGTCATATCTGGTGTATTGTTACTGGGTTCAAACACCTGACATAGCTTAATTTCTGGCACTTTACTCAAGGTTGTCAGAGCGGGCAGCAGTTGAATTGCCTGTTGGGCATTGGGTCCCCCTGCGATGGAGACAAACCAGCGATCAAACTGGGCATTCTCCTGAAGTTTAACTAGCACCACATCACAGGATGCCTGACGGATGACGGTATCAACCACTCGACTAAAGATCCGTCCAGGAGTGGTAGTACTTCCTTTCCAGCCCATCAGCACCAAGTCTATGTGACGTTCCTTAACGGATTGTAGAACCGCACTAGACAGGTCATGAGCCACTCGGACTTGGGTGTGAATCGGAATCTTCCATGCCTGTGCCTGCCGCATTGCCTGCCGCAGCAGGCGTTGACCAGCGGCTGTGCTGACGGTTGCATCTGCTGGAGATTGGTGACGCGGCACCACAATGATATGCAAACATTCAACTTCGTAATGGCGATCGTGGGCGATCGCGATCGCCATTTTCAGCAATGGGTCTGCTGTTTTGGGATTGCTCAGCAGGATTAACAGTCTTCCTCGTCCAGTTTCTGGCGATCGCGTCTGGTAAATAACCTGGGAAGGCGTGGCTTTAGGACCCGCTAGATCGGTTTCGCCATTCAAATGAGCCGCTTCGACCCGAATAATATCGCTGCGGGTAATAATCCCGACTAATCGGCGTCTTTCCGTGACGGGCAGACTACTGACGTTATAGTGATCGAGCAGATGTAGAACATGGGCCAGGGTGTCATCTGGGGTCGTTGTTACCGGTTCCGGGGTCATCACGGCAGCCACCGAGCGATCAATGGCTAATCCGAGTTGCGCGGATTTTGCCATATCTTTTTGCGTCAGGATGCCCACCAACCTGCCGTTTTCAACCACAGGAAAGGCGCGGTGAGAGGATTGAGAAAAGGCTTGTAACGCCTCTTCCAACATGATCTGGCTGGTCAGGGTTTCAACCTTACGCTGCATCACATCTGCGGCTGTCAGTTCTGCCCAAGGAGCTTGGGATGTAGTGGCTTTAGGGAGGTGAATGCCTTTAAATTCCAGCAGGAGATCATAAAGTGATCCCTTTTCCACCAATTCTCCCACCAGATAGGCCGTAACCGAACCAATCATCAGCGGCAGCACCAGATTAAAATCCGTTGTCATCTCAAAGACAATAATGATCCCGGTAATGGGCACGCGAGCAACCCCACAGAAAAACGCACCCATTCCCACCCGCGCATAGGTGGTTGCTGCACTAAGTCCCAACCAGCTATACTCCCATGTGCCAACTAAATACCCCAGGGCGGCTCCCAGGGTCAAACTGGGCACCAGAAGACCTCCTGGTGCCCCAGAACCGTAGGTGATCAGGATCAGGAGAAACTGAAAACAAAACAGGAATGCGACCAGTTGCCAGTTGGCTTCTCCAGTCAGCAGCAGGTTCCGCAATGCCGCGTGATCTCGCAGCGCCAACGGCAGCATTGCCAGCGCCAATCCTGTGATTAGCCCA
>JBGTJW010000697.1:0-2817 GCA_041744955.1 Stenomitos sp.
ATGCGGTGCGCTCTTCACTGGAGTGGCTTCACCTATCTTAATCTGAACAAGAGCGTCGCAGCGGCAAAGGTAAATTATCTAAGCAGTTAGCGATCAGCCGTCAGCGGTCAGCAGGGAATGGAAGATCTAAAGGCTGAAGGCTGAAGGCTGAAGGCTGCTCGTCAAGCCAGCGTGGCATTCACAAACTAAACCCAACCCTAGATTAAGGATAAAGCTTTATGATAGAAGTGTTAAGAAGTGTAAAGTATCGGATATGTCAGGTAGTCAGCGCGATCGTGATCGGTCTCCTCAGGTTGTTGTGATTGGGGCAGGCATTGGTGGTTTGACTGCTGGAGCATTGCTGGCGCATCGAGGTTACTCTGTGCGGGTGCTAGATCAAGCGATAGTACCCGGTGGCTGTGCCTCAACCTTTAAGCGACAGGGCTTTACGTTTGATGTCGGTGCGACTCAGGTGGCGGGGCTGGAACCTGGCGGCATTCATCACCGGATTTTTGCCGAGTTGGGCATTGATCCGCCACCCGCTACTCCCTGTGATCCTGCCTGTGCCGTGTACTTGCCCAGTGAGACTGAACCAATCAACGTGTGGCGTGACCCACAACGATGGCAGGCAGAACGTCAGCGACAGTTTCCGGGCAGTGAACCCTTTTGGCAGTTGTTGGCAGACTTGTTTCGCTACAGTTGGGCGTTTCAGTCACGCGATCCGGTGCTGCCGCCGCGCAACCTGTGGGATCTGTGGCAATTAACGAAGGCAGTCCGACCCGACACGCTGCTGACGCTGCCTCATACGTTTTCAACAGTGGGTGATGCCCTTCGCGGCTACGGCTTGGCAGATGATCAGCGGCTACGAACATTTCTTGATCTGCAACTCAAGCTTTACTCTCAAGTCGATGCAGAGGAAACGGCGTTGCTTTATGCAGCGACAGCCTTAGGAGTTTCTCAAGAGCCGCAAGGGTTGTTTCATCTCCACGGCAGTATGCAGGCATTAAGCGATCGCCTCGTTGCGGCACTGGAACGCGATGGTGGCAAGCTCCTCATGCGTCATACGGTGGAAGCGATTCATACCGAAAAGGGTCGCGCAACAGGAGTAACCATCCGCAACCAGAAAACAGGAGACGTTTGGACAAAGCCTGCCGACCATGTCGTAGCAAATGTGACGGTACAAAATCTGCTGGCATTGCTGGGTGAGGATGCTCCCAGGGGCTATCAGCGACGAGTCGAGAAACTGCCGCCTGGTTCTGGTGCGTTTGTGGTGTACCTGGGTGTGGATGAACGCGCGATTCCCCAAGATTGTCCGCCCCATCTGCAATTTTTGTATGACTACGAAGGCGCGATCGGCGAGAATAACTCTCTCTTCGTGTCGGTCAGTCGTCCTGGTGATGATCGGGCACCAGCAGGGAAAGCAACGATTATTGCGTCGTCGTTTACGGATACCAGGCTGTGGTGGGGAGAAGGGGAGGCAAAAGGCAGAAGGCAGAAGGCAGAGAGCGGAAGGCAGAAGGTAAAAGGTAAAAGGCAAAAGGCTGAGTTTGATACTTACACCTCACACCTCACACCTCACACCTCACACCATTTGCTGAAGCAGCGCTATACCGAGGCGGCGATCGCTCGTCTGTCTCAGTTCTTCAACCTCAAGGACGAAACGATTTTGCACGTTGAAGCGGCGACTCCTCGGACATTTGCACACTTTACGGGACGCGATCGAGGCACCGTCGGCGGCATTGGTCAACGAGTGCCAACGTTTGGACCTTTTGGGTTCGCAAACCGTACACCCATTCGTAATCTCTGGTTGGTAGGAGACTCGACTCATCCCGGTGAGGGCACAGCAGGGGTAAGCTACTCAGCGTTAACGACCGTGAGGCAAATTGAGGCGGGAGGGTAGGAGCGATCGAAGATAGCCCCAGTCTGGACAATTATCCCGCCGAACAACTTGCAGCAAGCTACCAACGCGCTCGTCGTCAAGCAGCGAAGCAAATCAGCATCGACCTTTCGCTGTTTCCTAATACTTGTCCCTGTGCTGTAGATCTAGTCTTAGCAGAAGATTGGCTACCAGAAGGTTAAACGCAAAAAACATCGAAGAAAGCGCTGGTAAATGGACGTTTTTGATGAAGGTGTTGGCGATCGCAAATGAATGCGAAGATGTTTCAAGCGAATTGTTGGATTTCTAATCCGCAGAACCTCGTAAACTCTGTCGCTGCCTCACCTCTTCAAACATCTCAACAAACACACCCTTATTTTTAGCTATTTCTGAAAGAAAAGATTGAACTTCACCATCAGATTCTAATTCGAGTAATTCTTGATTTTGTTCTTCAGTTAATTCAACTGATCTCTTTAAAATTTCTCCTGTTTTTTCATTTTTAATACTAAAATCAATCACATAACTTGGTTTATAAATTCTACCAATTGGTTGCCATCCTGCTAAATCAACAGGTTCGGGCTTCATCGTTTCGTAATTAAAACGTTGAAGAATCATCGTTTGCTTAAATCGTTCACCTTGCCTTAAGCTTAGATGAAGAGAAGCTCCTTCGCCGTCATGCTCACGCAGAGGTGGAAAAGGTTTTGTCTCTTTGGGTGCTGGAGATGGGGGACTCATAACGCTCAACCGCTGCAATTCGTCCCACCACATGTGCCGTACTGAGTCAAGACACTCGTGCAAAACTCTGATAGTTCCATTGCTTAACTAAATCGGGTAAGCCCCCGGCTTTGCCGGGGAGACTCTCAAAAGTTTGACTGGGTGCAGCAATAGCAGAAAAATTCTCCTGTCTGAAAGCAAGTGTGCTTTCGAGCTATCAGGAGAATTGAAATGGATAATCAGAAACT
>JBGTJW010000698.1:0-3665 GCA_041744955.1 Stenomitos sp.
ATTGGGTGCGTCCACACTGGGGACTGGGCAAAAAGACGACTCCGGCAATGGCAATGGGCTACTGTGAGCGTCCGCTCTCAATACATAAACTCCTGACGAGTCGTGGGTTTCATTGCCTCACCCATTAAAAGACCAGTGCCTGCAGGCATCTGTGCTTACCATCGCACCAGTTAACGCCACAGGTTCGATCAGTGAGTGAGAAAAAGGGCACCAGCGATCGCCCTGTCACCAGTGAGAAGGGCAACTGAAAGAAACCATTCGGTTAAGTTTTGCTAGAATCCTAAAGGAGTTAATTACCACCGTACAGGTTTAAATTGAAGCAGAAACGTTCAAAATTCCTGCTGGTAGCCCTGCTCAATTCGTTAGCTGATTTTGATGGGGAACTATCTGAGGAAGCGATGGGGCTGCTAGACGAATTGGCAAAACGGTCTGATGTAGTGCCGCCGCTATATGCTGATGTTTTTGTCTTACCAAGCTCTGCCACCTGTGCTGCTTTAGTGGAGCGAGTCAGGTCACTGTCGCAGGAACAGGTTGCGATCGCCAGCTACGCCTTTCAAATTTTTCGCTATTATGAGCAAATTTTGAGAGCCAACCCAGGCGATGCGTCGCCGCAACAAAAAGCTGCCTATGAGTCGCAGATAGAGCGAGTGCGGCTTTCGGTCGCGCGATCGAAAACTGCTTTAGCTGAGTCTTTCAGGTAAGGCTTGGGAAGAGTGATAAGGTCTTCCAGTTAAAGGAATGACCATAGTTCTCTCTGCATGAATGTAACCGAATCGGTCAAGAAACCTCATAACGCTTGACCGTCGAAAATCTATCGTCGCTACTAATAGCGTTTAATCTGTCACTGCGTAACATTAATTTGCCATCAACAGTTCAACGACAGTAAATTTCCACAACAGACCAGTTTGCCACCAACGACAGGAACTTGCCGCTAACGACAATTAATTAGTCACTATACAAAGGGCGAACGATGGGGATCGAACCCACGAGTGGAGGAATCACAATCCTCTGCCTTAACCACTTGGCTACGCTCGCCATGCGATTCTGATTATAGCATTTGAATGGCACAGATGTCGTTACCCCATAATTAATTTCTCTACAACAAACCGCGCACCGCACCTTCACTGACGAATGCTTGGCTGCATCAGCAACCGTGTGGATTTGACAAGACCTGCCATCATAGGATGCAGTGCGTCTTCCTCAAGGCATCTGGAGGGATGTCAAAAGCTGGCTTTTGCTTCGCTTTTAGCGCATAATTTTTGCCAACACAACGATTAGCGAGGTTGAAACAACCTGCCATGGTAAACCGTCTTAAGCTTAGACAAACGACTGCAATCAATGACGGCAGCAGCATGAAAAAGATCAAAACGGGCGCGATCGTCGGTGGGTGTGTCCTTTTAGGGCTAGGTGGAGCCTTGGCAATCACCAATCCAGAGCAGGACGCTTACGATGATTTCGCCACACAGGCTGCGATCGCCTACCTGAAAGCCGAAGTCTGTGCCAAAGCACCGACAGCCTTTGGACTGCAACGGTTGTGCCAGTCAGAACTAGAGTCAAACCAAGCCAAAATCAAGCAAATTATCACCGAAGGTACGCAGCGACAAAATTTCGTCCTCTTCAGCCGCTACACCACAAATCTGTCTATCAGCCCCGACCTACAGTCCTACCACGTCGAAAGCGTCGGTGCGCTGGGACAGTTCATCATCTACAAAACACAAAAGCGATGACAGACAACAGCTTTAGTGCTTTTATTACGACAGACCGTGAAACCAATAGTAGTAATCCAGTTTGATTCTCAATAGTGACTTAACCCGCGGGTAGATATACGGTAGTACACTTTTAACTCAGCCTTTCCGGCAGTAACCTTGCCCTGAGGAGACTTTCTAATCATAAGGTGAATCTTGCTTAAATTCTGAGCCAATGCTGCAACAATACCACTTGCTCAGGTAAAATCTGGTAGAGTCCAAACTAACATTACGGTTTACTTCAGATGGAATTGGAAGAATCCAAACTTCAACAGCGACTGATCACAAAAGAAATAGATCAATCGATCGAGCAAGTTGACCTTTTCCATAAAGAATTAAAGCAACTTCAAGACAAGCTTGATCAGCGCGAGACGAAGTTAAAAGTAACTACTGCACAATTATCTGAAATTCAGGCAGAGTTGGAAATAGCGCGTGGACAGTTGGCTACAGCCCATGCTGCAATCGCAAACTTACAGCAGCGGATCGACTGGATGGAAACCAGCAAATTCTGGAAGGTTCGAGGGCGATGGCTTAAATTTAGGCAGCTTTACACTGCTCCGTTCAGAGCACTGTTATCTCTTAAAGCGTTGTCACCAAGACTAGCAGTGATAACGATTCGAGCAATTCTTTTTTTACAGCATTATCGCTGCTATTGGCTTGCAGAAATAATGCTTAAAGCTGTCAACCTTATGTTTGAACCTACATTGTTGGTCAGCCTTGCCGCCTCTCAGTCGGGTCAATTTAATTCGTCTCACTTTTTTGCTGAACCAGTTAATTATTCAAACTGGATTGCGGAGTTTGAGCCTAGCCCAAGAATGTTGAAGCGCCAAAAAGTTAACATGGCGCAGTTTCTCTATCAGCCAGTTTTAAGTGTTGTGCTTCCTGTCTACAAAGTACCTCTTCCAATCTTGCGGGAAACTCTGGAAAGTGTATTTCGTCAGACATATCCGAAATGGGAGCTATGTATTGCTTTTGCTGATTTATCTGCCCCTCAAACAGAACTGTACCTGAAATCGTTAGCTGAACACAATGATCGGATCAAGCTATCAGTCATGCCAGCAAACTTGGGCATTTCGGGGAATTCCAATGAAGCGGCAAGCCTTGCGTCTGGCGACTTTATTGTTCTTTTAGACCATGATGATACCTTGTCAGATTTTGCTTTTTACGAGATTGTAAAAAGACTGAACCAACAGCCTGATCTGGATTTCATCTATTCAGACAAGGACTGTATTAGCGAAAATAGTGCGGTGCGATCGCGGCTACTGCTAAAACCACAATGGAGTCCAGAGATTTTATATTCTGTCAATTACTTGACTCATCTTTGTGTGATTCGACAAGAACTGTTTGTTGCAATCGATGGTTTTCGCTCTGAAACAGATGGCGCTCAAGACTGGGATTTATTCTTTCGTGTTACCGAGCAAACTCCTCGAATTGCTCGTGTTCAAGGCATTTTATATCATTGGCGAATTATTCAAGGTTCAACATCTCTTGGTATTGACTCAAAACCGTATGCCTTAGAAGCGCAATTAACAACAGTGCAATCTCATTTGGAGCGATTAAGCTTGCCAGCAAAGGCAGCCGCTCATCCAGAATGTGGGTTTCATATTCAATGGACAATTCAAGCCCCAACTGCAATTGTTCTAGTTGATGGCGACGTTGCTTGGTCTAGTCTAACTCAATGTCTAAGTTCATTATGTTCGACACTCGATCCTTTATTACACAAAGTTTGCGTCGTTTTGCCACAAGCAATTGGGAGGGCATACCAACATGAAAAAAATGAACTGGAAAAGACATTTCCCCTATCGATTACTTGGGTTAGTGTTGAATCAGACGAATCGAAGTTGACTGTTTTTGCAGAAACCGCAAGACAGCATTCAGCCGATGTGGTTACAGTCGTTTCGGGTCAGGTTATGCGTTTCC
>JBGTJW010000699.1:0-2989 GCA_041744955.1 Stenomitos sp.
CGGGTTGGGACATATCCACCCCGATTCCGCCGATAAAATTCTCCGGGCAGCGTTCATTGAGTTGGGCATTGAGGGAGCTAGTACCCACAGCTTCCGCCGCACTTGTTTAACCCAGATGCACCGCTCTGGTGTGCCGTTGAAGGTGATTCAAAAGATTTCCGGTCACAAAACCTTGTCAGCTTTGCAAAAATACTTGGAGGTACTTGATGAGGATTTGGAATCTGCGATCTCCACACTCAAATTCTGACGCACGACTACCACGCGCAGCAGCGCTCAAACAAGGTCGAATCTGGAGCTAGGCTCATGAACAGTGCAACAACAACTACATTAGAAGATTATTTTGAGTTTTTGTCACCCGACGACATCCAGCTAAAAGGACACCGCATCGGCATTGACAATGTGGGTAATGTTCTAGATGTGCGGATATGCGGTCATACTGCTCGTCCAAACTCATGGCGATTGATGAACAATCCAATCACCGTGTCGTGCATCTTCTCTGTCTTAGAACAACAGATCGTCTTTCTCGCCAGTCGCTTGATCCGAATTCTTAAAGTCAAATGCTTGCGCTCAATTCGTTGAGTGTTGGCTTTCCCAACGGTGTGATGCTGCTCATCTAACAATCGTAAGTAAGCTCCCCAGCTATCGGTGTAGAATCGCTCGCTCGAGAACGGGGCTAAGAGTTGCTGAAGTTGCTTCAGCGCTGAATCTTCGTGCGTTGCCAACACATAGGCAAGGACTTTTCCGGTTTGATGGTCTATGGCGTGCCATAATCATCGCTGATGTTGCTTCGACCCCACAAAGCTCCACATTTCATCCATCTCCGCTTCCTCGATTCGCACCACCATGACGGCTTCGCTATCCGGTTGACGCTGTTCGAGCAACGTTGTGTTCACGTGTTCAAGCTGACTTGACTTTTTTCAACGTTTCAATCACCGTTGTCGGGCTAATCCTCAACACTCGCGCCGTATCGCGGATACCACTGCCGTTGATTGCCATGTCGCTGATTTGCTGTTTGACTTCACGTAATCGCCCTCGATAGCTGAAGTTCAAGATAAATGATCACACAACCCGATCCTGTTTGCAGGTTGGAGGCTTTCTCATTGCTGGCTGCTACAACTATGTGATTCGATTTATCAACCAGAAGCAGAAAGCTCCCAAGACGAAAGGCATCAAAAAAAACCACCAAGACTGGGGTTGCCTCTGAAGCACAAGGATGAGTGCTGAGGAGATCGCAAGCATTGCAACAAGCCATAAGAATAAAGCTGCTTGTTTAATGGCTATTGTCAAAGCCATTGCAGTAACGCCGACCATAATTAGAGAGACAATCCATCGTTGAGTTATTGGCTGCACTTTAGTATCCTTCCTTATCATAAATGCAAGGGGGGTCAGATCAGATCCGCGACTGGTACAATCGGTCGTTAAGTAGTAGGTAACCGCCTGTGTAAAGTCTACCTCCGCAATATTGCCATTTATACCTATATTATCTTATTAATCCAGCAAAGAGAGTAGCAAGGAGAAAGGTATACCCCTCAAGGGTTTCAGCCTAAAAAATGTAGACTCAATTATTGCCAGGTTAGTAAGATAACTTACTATACCTCTTTCTCCACCAGAATTAGACTAGCAACAAGGCAAACGCATCTTGTCAATGAAGGGGGCATTACCGAGTTTATTGAGAATATTCTTAACAAGTTTGCCTTCATTGAGAAGTTAGATGATTATACATAGCGTGGGGTGAAGTCGAAAACACTATGTATATTCTCTGGTGAATTTAGATGTGTTCGCCCTGAGACTAGCAATGCTTTTAAGAGAGGCGAGGCTCGATTGAGCTAACTATGTAAAAAGGAATACATCCACAAAGCTGCTCATCGGCACCTGTATACACAAGCTGATATAACACCAGTACCAAATCCAATAAGGGCTGCAAGGCAGACAACACATCCAATGCCAGCAGTAAAAGCACAAGCGAGGCCACAGGCAGCGCCGAGTATAGTGGCTGACCAGCCGGCGATTCCCTGGCTGGCAAGGCAATTATTAACACATCTAAATGATATAGCATTGGCCCTGCTGGAATCCAAGAAAGAATTAGTTTGAGGTGGTTCTAAGTCTTGGTCGCTTAGTTGTCGTGTAAACTCTTTAAAAATTGCTTTGCCTTGTGCTACTAAGTTCTGACCTGATAGATTAGTCTTACTTAATCCTACTTTGAACAGTTCATCATTGGTCACTGTTCCTTGGTCATCAACGGTAATATCTAAAATCAACTTACCGTTTTGCCAAAGGCGACCCCGATGACCGGCAGGAGTATCTTCAACTGTGGTTGCTATTGATTCTTGCTCACTCCGATTTGAGGTTACGATCTTAGTAAAACTAGCACTTTTTTGGTTTTTCAGCTCAGTAAATGGAATGGAAACAAACATTGTGTTATTTCCTCTTAGAAAGGCAGTTGGTTCTCCTTCCACGAAGTCTGACCTTAGTTCTGATTTAAAGTTTTCATAATCTCTAGAACCTGTGGCAGTTGAGCGAAGAGCTCTTGCTGCTTCCCGTGGCCACATATGCAACTTAGGATTAGAGCCATAGTTGTTCGGATTTTGTGCAACAAGTGCTCTGAAGTTCGGAAATCCAGAGCCTATAGAAAATAGAGTGCCACCAAATATTGCGGAGTTGGTTAAAAATTTTCGTTTGCTACGAGAACGTATTTGCCCTCCAAAGGGAATTTTTACTCCGTATTGTTTAGCTAAGTTATACACTTGCCAACCTTTTTTGGGGCCTAGTAGCATTCCGAGCTGTAAAGCCATTTTATAACCCGTTAATGCTGACACTTCATCTTGGTTAATAATTACAAGGTAGGGCTGGTATTCCCAACCGTTTGGAAATACCTGATCTAGTAATTCCTTAGCTTGTTCAGATGATATGTCAATGACATTTAGTTTCTTGGTTCCCGCTTCTTCGATAGCATGGGCAAGTGAGCTACAGGCAGAACAACCGGAATCAA
>JBGTJW010000700.1:0-29408 GCA_041744955.1 Stenomitos sp.
GAAACCAAACCGGGAAGCAAACACCGATTTCAAATTTGATCGACCACGACGCGATGCCGATCGCTCGACCTCCGATCGACCCCGACGTGACGGAGAGGCTGGCTTTAAAGCGGACAGACCCCGACCATCGCGGGCAGCCGACAGTGACTTTAAAGCAGGTAAACCACGACGCAGTGAAGGTGCTGACTTTAAAGCCGAGAGACGCACAGATCGACCACGACCCGATTCAGAAGCAAGGACAAATGGTCGATCGGATCGACCACGACCGTCGCGAGAAGGAAACGGGGCCGTGCCAAGACCACGATCGGGAGGACAGTCACGTTCACCGCGTTATGAATCGTCCCGTTATGAATCGTCCCGCTATGACCAGGCTGCACCACGCGCTCAGCGATCGTTGCCACCCGTCGAAGCAAAGCCCTCTGGTCTGGGCTACGCTACCGAGGACGCTGTGCCAACATCGTTTGAAGAAGCAGATTTGATCTACGGTCGTCACCCTGTTTTGGCAGCGCTGGAAGGGCAGCGATCGCTCAACCGCATCTGGATTACAGCCAAGCTTCGCTACGATCATCGTTTTCACGATTTGCTTGGGCAGGCAAAAGCCAACGGCACCGTTATTGATGAAGTAGAACCGCAACGGCTCGACCAACTGACCTTTCGAGCCAACCATCAAGGCGTAGTGGCTCAAGTTGCGCCTCATGCGTATATGGAGTTGGCAGACCTGATCGAGCAAGCAAAAGCAGCATCCGACCAGCCCGTGCTCATCGTGGCAGACAGCATTACTGATCCCCATAATTTGGGTGCCATCATCCGTACCGCCGAAGCACTCGGTGCCCAGGGTCTAGTGATCCCACAGCGACGTGCAGTTGGAGTCACTTCTACGGTTGTTAAAGTTGCTGCCGGGGCGCTAGAAACCTTCTCAGTGGCACGAGTTGTCAATCTGGGTCGCGCTTTGGAAGAACTGAAAACCGCAGGCTTCTGGATTTACGGCACCGCTAGCGGCGGTAGTCAGGCGCTGCACACCGTCAAGTTTTCTGGACCCGTGGTGCTGGTAGTGGGCGCAGAGGGCGATGGATTAAGTATGTTAACGCAGCGTGCGTGCGATAGTCTGGTCTCCATTCCGCTCGGTGGACACACGCCTAGCTTGAATGCTTCCGTTGCGACAGGCATGGCACTCTATGAAATCTTTCGCCAGCGCTGGTCGAATACGCTGCACATCGATACAGTAGAAAAGGAAATGCGGTTGAAAAAATAGGCTGTAAACGCTACAAAGACCTGTAGGGTGTTAGCCACAGTTCGATCGAAGTGAGGCTCTGGGACACTTGTGTAAACTAGCAGTAGAGAAACAGAGACTTGAATGAATGAGCTTTTGACTAATCTGTTAAATTTGTTCGGGCTAGCCTGGTGGGTTGAAGTGATTACAGAGACACCCAACTGCACCTACTACTTTGGGCCTTTCCTGAGTACAAAAGCTGCTACCGCCGCTAAAAGTGGCTACGTAGAAGATCTGGAGCAGGAAGGTGCCCAGGGTATTAAAGTTACGCTTAAGCGCTTTAAACCAGCGATGCTAACGGTGGCTGATGATTTGGGGGAAAAGCCTAGCCAGGGAGCCGCACGCTCATTGCGTGGTCAGTTCCAATAGGTTCTTCTGGGATTGCTAGATCCTTGATATTTAGTGATTGGCTGCACTTGAGGCAATGGTGTCTCAGGTAATGGCTAGACGGTAACGATCGCCTCTGCCAGCAGCCATCCTCCTGACGCATTTATACTCCCCACTACTTTCACCGGCTGTTTTGGCGTTGTCGCTAGAAGCTGTTGGTTGACATGGTTATCTAGGGTGACAAGCTTGAACACCTGACCTTGAAGCGTGATCGGTGCTGTGACCATCAGCGTGTAATCTTGCTCACCTTTTTTTTGGAAAGTGCCGTACACGTCAAGTAACGCCGAAGCGGTCGCAGGTGTTGATGCTAGTGACTGGGGGCTGCTTGTAGCAGCGCCTACGGTTCGCTTGGGGCAGTAACCCTCTGCGGGATATGCGTCGGGGCGATCAAGATAGTAGCGTTGCCAGTAGTGCCAATCGGGATCACTAACAGGCAGGTTCAGCAGTGGAATAACGGCTGTAGGTGCGATCGGGTCACTCAACAACGCCTCTTGCAGCAAGCGGACGTTTAACTCACGGGGCTGGCAACCCTGTTCAACACAAAGCGCTGCCGCCATACCAGCCGCCTGCCCAATGCCTAACACAAGCGGCTGTAGGCGTGTCGCACCATTTGCCATGTGAGAAACAGAAAGATTTTTTTCGCAAGCCAGTAAGCCATCGGTGCGGATGGGCACCAGCGATCGATAGGGGATCGTAAAGGGGGTGCCCGTCCAGCGACCGCCCCAGCGCATTGACTTCGGCTTCAGCGCAATGTCGCCGCTGGGGTAATGGTGATCGTTTGGATAGTTACCAACGGCGATCGCATCACAGATTGTCTCCGCTTGCGTACAACCCTGTGCTGAAACTGTGATGGGCAGTGGCGCAACACAGCCCTTACTGAGGGGCAAAATATCCTGCTCGCGTAAGGTGGTTAAACCCTGTATGCGTCGGCTTTCCCGGTAATACGGATGCAGCGCATACGCTCCACCACCAGGGCTTGCAGCTATCTCGACAGGAAAAATATCTGTTGCTAACCCATAACGACGACCAAGCTGCGTCTGGATCAAGCGGGCAAAGCTTTGTGTATGCCATCGCGCTTCGCACAGAAACTCCCGACGTTGTTCGGTGCTCAGCAGACGATCGACCCCTTCGCCATAATCATTGCCCTTAAGGGGCCAATTGATCATGAAGCGGTTTCCAGGCAAGCGTCCGTAGTTGAGAAAGCGATCGCCGCCATAGTCATCCCAGGCTCCCGCAAAGCGATCGGGATCATCCGTCGGCGGAGGCAGAATTTCCGGGGCTGTCTCGCCCTCACCATAGTCCTGCATCACAACGACCCACGTTGGAGCCTGTACCGGGTATTGTTGCGTCAACGGGTTTGGCTGAAGCGGAGCGCTGGGTTCGCCAAACTCTGCTTGTAGTTCCCACCCCCAGCGATAAGGCACCTCACCAAGCGCCAGCAAATCTCCCAGTTCAGTGCCATCGATCGTCAGCTTGGCGCGAACGGTATAGTCTTGAAAAGTGACTCCAGTAACGCGGTTCTCCTGTACAAAGACAGCCTTTGGCGTTTGCCCAGCAATCCACTGGAGGTTTGGTAAGGCAGCAACCCAATCGGCAAAAATTTGAGCACCCACGCGGGGATCGTAAGTAAAGAAGCTCACCCAACCGTGATTTAAACCCTCTGGTTGTCGTCGCGTTAGTTCTTGCAGAAAAGCGCCCCAAACACCCGTTTGTAAAGCGGTAAGCTCATTGCCATCGGGGGCTGCCACGCCTGCACTCGTTAGCATTCCGCCCAACCAGGAAAACTCGCTCACGAGAATGGTCTTTGCGCCCCGTCGTGCGGCTTGAATCGCTGCTGCTGTACCGCCCGTGCCGCCGCCTACGACTAAAACATCGGCTGTCAGTTCTTGCATTTCAAGACATTAGTAAACAACATCAATCGAAAAAGTCTCTATGAACGACTAGCTTTGGCTTCTCCAGGACACTGATGCAGCCATAATAGGAGCAGACGTTGTGAGATTGTGCCAATGGTGTTCACTGCTCAACAGCTAGAAGCCATGATGCCCGACGCTACCCAGCTTTTGAGCGATGAGCCAGAGATGGAAAGTTCCCTGCACTATACTCAATTGGCGCTTTTAGTTGCTTGCCTGGAGTGGCTCTGGTGCGACCAAACGGACTTTTTTGTTGGTGCAAACCTGACGATCTACTTTAGCCGTCAGCAGCTTCGTAATCGAGATTTTCGCGGACCCGACTTTTTTCTCGTCAAGCATACCGAGTCCCGATCGCGCAATGCCTGGGTCGTTTGGGAAGAAGATGGCAGATACCCTGATCTGATCATTGAGCTCCTGTCCACTTCAACCGCTAATGTCGATCGTACTCTCAAAAAAGAGCTATACCAAAACCGCTTCCGCACACCAGAGTATTTCTGGTTTTCACCAGAGACACTGGAGTTTCAAGGCTTTCGGCTGATTGGTCATGCCTACGAAGCCATTATGCCGAATGAGCAGGGTTGGCGCTGGAGTGAAGAACTTGGGCTGTACCTGGGCATAACTGCTAACCAGTTGCGCTACTTCACGCCTCAGGGTGAAATAGTGCCAACCCTTCCAGAAGCGATCGCTCAGGCAAAAGCAGAAGCAACCCAGGCTCAGACAGAAGCAGACCAGGCAAAACAGGAGCTTGAACAAGAGCGTTTAGCTACGTTCCAAGCCCAGCAGAAGGCAGAGCAACTAGCAGAGCGCTTGAGAGCGTTGGGAATCGAACCAGATTAAAGCAAAAGCATCAGATCAGGTCAATCCATCTGAGTCTGGTGATTCTGTCGCCGCACTTTTGATCGTCGCGGCTGGGAGCGCTGCATTGGTTGCCCCCGCTAAATGATTGCCATAGTGTTCTGCGTCAACACTCTTAACCTGCTTCATCAGGCTTGCCATTTCCAAAGCGTTCATGGCATAGTTCCAGCCCAGATTGCTTTTAATGCCAGCTCGCTCTAGCGCCTGCTGCATCGTATCGGTTGTCAGCACACCAAAAATAACTGGTACACCCGTTTGAAAACCAATGGCAGCAATGCCTTTCGATACTTCTGCTGCCACGTAATCGAAATGGGGCGTTTGCCCTTTGATGATGGCACCTAAACAGACGATCGCATCGTAGCGGTTTGTCAATGCCAGTTGGCGAGCGACCAGCGGCACTTCAAAGCTACCAGGCACCCAGGCATAGTCAACCTGAGTACCGTTGGGATCGATGTCGATGCCATGTCGCTTGAGGCAATCCTGACAGCCTTCTAAAAGCTTGCTCGTGACCAAATCGTTAAACCGACCGATGACGATCGCAAACCGCATTCGATCGGTTTGAGTGAACGTTCCTTCAAAAACTGCCATGTCTGCTTAATTTAAATGTTAGAAACCCGTCCTATCAGCTTAAAGCTTACAAAGCTGTTGCTTTTAGCCGATAGGCGTATGCTGATCTTAAGCGAGTGTTTTTATGGTGGAGGATCGTTAACACGCTAGAAACAATTAGACAACGAGGTAGTTGAGTCCTCCGACCAGCAGCACCAGCGCTGTCCACAAAGCAGAACCAAGTAGAATCAGACGCTTGGATTGATCCCAGTTTTGTGGCGTTGCCAGAGCGACAGGCGCGCCCACAACCAAGATGAACGACAAAATTACTAAAGCAGCCAGGGAGATCTGAAAGACGATGGTCATAATTTCCGCTTCTCCGATACGGGGATAGAGTTAGACAACGTAAGGTTATGAATGCAGGCGATCGCACTTACTCCCTTGATTAGTAAGCTATCAGAAAACGGTACACAGAAGATGAAGGCTAAAGGCGAGAGGCTCAAGGCTAAGTTTTAATACTTCATGCTTTAGCCGTTCCACCTGACTTCTCCCTTACAGCTCAAACCCATCCCCTTCATGGATCTCATTCTTTGCCACACGACTGCTGATTTCGATACGCTCGGTGCTGCCGTTGGGTTGTCACGCTTGCTGCCAGGGTCGCGGATCGTGCTGGCGGGTGGGGCACACGCCGCTGTACGCGATTTTCTGGCGCTGCATCGTGATGAGTATGCACTGATCGAGCGCCGATCGGTACACCCAGACGAGATTCGGACGATCGCGGTAGTCGATACCCAGAGGCGCGATCGGCTAGGAGCAGTAGCAGAGTGGCTGGCGTTGCCCGACATTACGATCGCTGTATACGACCATCATCTTGGTATGGAGTCTGATATTGCAGCCACGCAGCGCTATGTGGAGGCGGTTGGCGCAACGACAACGCTAATGGTGGAGCAACTTCAGGCGCAGCAACTTACACCCACTGCTGCCGAAGCCACTGTGATGGCGCTGGGTATTCATGTTGATACTGGGTCGCTAACGTTTGACCAGACCACGGCACGCGATGCGAGAGCGTTGGCATGGCTGATGGAACAGGGAGCCAGCTTGCGTGCGATCGCCCACTATGCCGAACCCGGACTCGCCCCAGCCTTACAGCCATTGCTCACAACAGCACTTGAGAGTCTGCAAACAGAAACCGTGCGGGGCAGGACGATCGGCTGGATCATCTTAACGCTGGACAGCTTTGTGCCGGGGTTATCCAGTCTCGCCTCCCATCTGATGCAACTGACGGATGTCGATGCGTTGCTGCTGGCAGGTCATTACCTTAAGAAGGCTGCTGACTCCATTGATGCGGATGAGCGTTCGGATGAGAGTGATGCTCAAGCCTTAACGGTGATTGGACGATCGCGCCTTGATGGGACTGATTTGAACGCCCTCTTACAGACGATCGGGGGCGGCGGACATCCCCGTGCGGCATCGGTTAACCTGCATCGGGTGAATCCAGAGGCAACGCTGGCGCAACTGGTGGCTCAGCTTAAAGCGCAGATTCCGCAGCCACTTACTGCCAGAGTGCTGATGTCGTCACCTGTCCGCACCATTCGTCCCGAAACGTCGATCGCAGAGGCACAGCGGCTGTTGCTACGTTATGGTCACTCTGGCTTGTCCGTTGTGAATGAGGCAGATCAGCTTCTTGGCATCATTTCACGGCGCGATCTGGATCTCGCCTTGCATCATGGGTTTAGCCATGCGCCTGTCAAAGGCTACATGACCACCAACCTCAAAACCATCACGCCAGACACATCATTGCCCACGATCGAAGCGCTGATGGTGACCTATAACATTGGTCGTTTGCCCGTCCTGGATCAGGGAAATCTCGTCGGTATCGTCACGCGCACGGACGTGTTGCGTCAGTTGCATCGGCAGGAGGGAGAGCGGGGGAGAGGGAGAGCGGGGGAAGACGGGGAGAGAGGGAAACGCGGCGATGTGGGGCCGTTGCCAGAGAAACTGCGATCGGCAATCGACCAGCCAAAATCGCTTCTTGCCGCGTTGCGCCACTGCCTCAAACCTGAACTGTGGCAAGTTTTGGCTACTGCTGCTGCGGAAGCCGAACAGCAAGGATGGCATCTGTATCTGGTAGGGGGAGCCGTGCGAGATTTGCTGCTGGCGATCGCCAAGGGCACGGCACAGCAGGGAGAACTGCTGCTGGAAGACGTAGATTTGGTCGTTGATGGCTTTCATCGTGCGGCAGTCGCAGGGGCAGGTGTCGCATTGGCAGAATCACTCCAGACCCATTACCCAACCGCTCGTCTAGAGATTCACGGCAAATTTCAGACGGCTGCTTTGCTCTGGCATCGTGATCCAGTGCTCCAGTCGCTTTGGGTCGATTTTGCGACCGCACGCACCGAGTTTTACCCCTACCCTGCCGCAAATCCAGAGGTGGAATCCAGTTCCATCCAGCAGGATCTCTACCGTCGTGATTTCACCATTAACGCGATGGCAATTCGCCTGACAGCACCCTGCGCTGGCGAAATATTGGATTTCTTCGGTGGCTTGCTTGATCTACAAGCCAAACAGATTCGCGTCTTGCACGCCAACAGTTTCATTGAAGACCCTACTCGCATCTATCGTGCTGTAAGGTTTGCGACGCGCCTGGGGTTTCAGCTTGACGCTCAAACGGACAGCTATATTCGCTATGCGATCGCCAGCGGCATTTATGTCCAAACCCAAGTCCACAGCCAAGCACAACAAAGGCATCATCAGTCGTCTCAAGCACCCGCTGCCACGCCTGCCCTGCAAACTCGCCTTAGAGCAGAACTCAAGTACATTTTTCAATCACCCTACTGGCAACCTGCCCTACAGACGCTAGCAGACTTAGGAGCGCTTCAGTGCCTTCATCCGACGTTAGCGATGGATGCCAACGTTTGGCGACAGCTACGGTGGGTCGATCGTGGGTTGAAGTGGCTAAAAAGGCAGAAGGCAGGGGGTAACGTTGTTGACTCCACAGGCGAAGCAGGAGCTAATGACGTTAGAAGAAGGCAGACGGCAGGAACAACCTCAAAATTTCAGCCTTCAGCCCTCAGCCTTCAGCCCTCAGCCGTTCCCCCCTCCTGGCTCGCCTTACTCGAAGTCCTTCTCGCTCACCTTGCACCAGAGCATCGCAGTGCTGTTGCCACCAACCTCCAGCTACCGATCGATAGTGCGGAGCGGTTACAGCAGCTAGAAACGGCTCAACTGACATTAACGGCAGCCTTATCTGCCTGCCAGCGTCCCAGCGAGATTGTGCAGTTGCTCAAGCCCCATGATTTGTGGTTGCTAGTGTTGATTGCCGTGCGTAGTGGACGATCGACGCAAGCACTGATCAACGAAGGTTCACCCCGTCGCAAAATTTGGCAGTATCTCACCCACTGGCTTGCCGTCAAACCACCCCTGGACGGCAACGACCTCAAAGCCCTGGGCTATAAACCAGGTCCGCAGTTCAAAGCCATTCTAGAAGCACTAAGTGCTGCCACACTGGATGGCGTGCTTTCTAACCGTACAGAGGCAGAAGCGTTTGTAGCAGAGCGGTTTGGAGCAGGATGAGGGTAAGGGATGAAGGGGAAGTTTTGAGTTTTGAGTTTTGAGTTTTGAGTTTTGAGTTCTGCCTTCTGCCTCCTGTCTTCTGCCTTTTGCCTTTTGCCTTCTGCCTTCTACCTTCAGTCCCCTGCCTTCCGGTGAGTAGCTTCCGGTCAGTAGGACGAGTTAGCATGGTCACGATCGTTGAGGTAGTGATGCCCATGAATTTAACTGCGGGTTCACCGCTGCAAGACGGCAAATATATACTCAATAATCTCCTTGGTCAGAGTGCGTGGGGTGTCACCTTCAAAGCGACTCAGACTCCGTTGAACCAGACTGTGGTGTTAAAAACGCTGCGATCGCAGCCAGAAAAGGATACCGCTCCTCTGAGGCAGCCGTTTCTAGAAGAAGCGGGGCGATTTATGCAGTGCCAGCACCCTGGGTTAGTGAGAGTGCTAGATTGCTTTACCGAGGCAAGTTTGCCGTTCGTAGTCATGGATTACGTTACGGGTCAAACATTAGCAGAGCTAGTGCGATCGCAAAAGCCATTATCAGAAGCGCAGGCTGTGCAAGCCATCCGTCAGGCTAGTTCGGCACTCAGCGTCATCCATCGTCACGGCTTGCTCCATCGAGATATTAAGCCAGAAAATCTGGTGCGTCCTACAGGTGCCGCGTTTGTAGTGCTGGTGGGCTTTAGCATCACGCACGAGTTTGTCCCAGTTGAGGTCGATCGCGCAGACGCTCTACTGGCAAACCCTTATGCAGCGATCGAGCGACAGCAAGCTCAGGCATTGACTCCGGCGGCAGACATTTATGCCTTAGCGGCAACGCTGTACTTTCTGGTGACGCAGCACGTACCGATCGCTGCCTCACGCCGTCAGCAGATGCCCCTAGTCCCGCCGCGCCAACTGCAACCACACTTAAGCACTGCGATCGAACGCGCCATTCTCAGCGGTATGGCATTGAACGCGCCAGAGCGACCCCAGACGATCGCTGACTGGTTGGCGCTCCTGCCAGAGAGTAACCCACTACCAGCCGCACACGGAACCAATGGTGCTGGACTTTCTGCGGCGATCGACCTGCCTTATATTGCCAACGGTTCAGGTCGTACCACGACTCCTCCGGCTCCAGCAGCACTCGTTAATTCAACCCAAGCCACTGCGCCTCCAGTACCAATGTCTACACCTGGCTTGGCTTCTGCACCGAAGAGCCGTTTGCCGAAAGCACTGGGGGTGACAGCCGCGATCGCGATCGCGGGAGGGTTCGGTCTGGGGTTGGTCTTACGCTTTAGCGCCATCAATGGCATTGGTTCACCACTCTTTCAGACTACGCAAGACTTTCCGCCGGTACAAAATTGGCCGCTTCAAGCAACGCCTGAGGATTTGATCACCGCTCCGGTTTTACCGGAATCCGTGCCGTTTCGCGATCAGGAACCTGACGATCGTTCGCCAGTCATCAGGGTTGCACCTGACCCAGCGCCAGTGCCAGTGGCACCTATGCCGTCACCCACTGCAACGATCGAGGCAACGCCAGCGCCAGTTCCGAGTCCAGTTGCACCAGATATACAGCCCTCGGTGCAGCCCAGTCCAGCACCACCGACGAACCCAACGCCACGACCCCTTCCTTCAGGAGAGTACGCACCAGACCCGTCAGGCATACTATTAGAACAGAAGCGGTTGCCGCTGAGGCAGCCAAACCCAGGAATAGACCAAAAGCCTAACTAAGTGAAGGCTAACTCGTTGCTTGCACAAACTGTTCACGGTTTGTTCTCTTCCGTTCAAACTAGCAGTCTGTGAAGCAAGCAAGCTATAATTCCGGTTAAATGCAGCAGTTTCATGGCAGAGAGTTCTCATGAGTAGTCCCTTCGATGCTTTCTATGTTGGTAGAGCGATCGCTGAAGCTGTTTATGAGCAAGCAGAGCGTGTTCTAACAAATTCGCTGAGTGATCTGGGTCGATTTGATGCTGAGCAGCGGGAGCGTTTGCGTCAATTTACAGAAGACGTAATGGCTCGTGCTCAACGGGATGCAGAGGCGGCAAAGCGAAGCCGCACCACGACGGCGATCGTGCCCATTGGTACTCAGCCAACTGACCTACAGGCAACAATTGACGAACTACGGGCAGAGGTCGCACAATTACGTTCAGAGCTGAAGCGCTATCGCAGCAGCAGTCAGGTTTAAGCAGGCAAAGCGTCTGCCACTGACTTGACACTCGTCAAATTCTTTCTATCCATCCGTTACGTTCAGTCACATTAAAACAAAGCTTTAGGAATTCGAGTGTCTGTTTCTTCCCACGACTCCGACCCGTCAACGAAACCTGCGGAGCCTGTAACGGGTGCTAACCTGCACCTAAATCATACGGACTCTCCTGCTGGTCACCGATTGCCAGTGTACCCATCTGACCAGCCTAATGGTCGGGATTTTCCCGTTTCAGGTGTCGATCATACAGCGTTAGACGAAGCCGCTTTTGCAGAGCCACCCTTAAACGACGCGGCTTCTGGGCATACTGTCATGGCAGAAGAAGCGGTGGCAGCACGCTACGAGGAGTCTGCTAAAAAAGCCGCACGGGTATCGACGCGGGGCGATCGTCATGCCAAGTCTAAACCCTATGGCGACAAAGCCTACCGTTGGAATCACGAAAATTACTCTCGCCTGCGCCGTACCTACGACATTCAATCCTTCGTTTGGCTGCTAGTTTTTTCGCAATGGCTGTATAAAAAGCCCTGGAGCTACTCCGGTGGCATAACCGAAGAGAAGAAGAAACTACGTCGCCGCAGTCAAGCGGTTTGGATTCGGGACACCTTGCTTGATTTGGGTCCGACTTTTATTAAGGTTGGGCAACTATTTTCTACCCGTGCTGATCTGTTCCCTACGGAGTACGTTGAAGAACTCTCTAAGCTACAGGACAGAGTGCCTGCGTTTAGCTATGAGCAAGCCAAAGCGATTATTGAGCAAGATTTTGGCAAGCCGATTCAGACGCTGTTCCGGAGCTTTGACCCGATCCCTCTGGCAGCAGCAAGTTTGGGGCAGGTACATCGGGCACAGCTTCACTCTGGCGAAGAAGTTGTGGTTAAAGTGCAACGACCCGGTTTGCTGAAGCTCTTTAAGATTGACCTGGCAATTTTGAAAGGCATTACCCGCTACTTTCAAAATCATCCTGAATGGGGCAGAGGGCGCGATTGGCTGGGTATTTACGATGAATGCTGCAAGATTCTTTATGAAGAAGTAGATTATCTCAACGAAGGGCGCAATGCTGATACCTTTCGGCGCAATTTCCGCCAGGAAAATTGGGTTTATGTGCCCCGTGTTTACTGGCGCTATGCGTCACCCAGGGTGCTGACGCTGGAGTATCTTCCGGGCATTAAAATTAGCCACTATGAAGCGTTGGAAGCAGCAGGACTCGATCGCAAAGCGCTGGCGCAAATGGGTGCAAAAGCCTATCTGCATCAGTTGCTAAACGACGGCTTTTTTCATGCCGATCCGCATCCCGGCAACATTGCAGTCAGTGCGGATGGGTCGCTCATTTTTTACGACTTTGGCATGATGGGGCAAGTCTCCATTCTGACCCGTGAGAAGCTGCTAGAAGTCTTTTTTGGCGTTGCTCAGAAAGACGGCGATCGGGTGGTTGCGTCCTTAGTTGAACTCGGTGCGCTCGCTAAGTCAGACGATATGGGACCGGTGCGGCGATCGGTACAGTTCATGCTAGACAACTTCATGGACAAGCCGTTTGAGAATCAATCGGTGAGCGCCATCAGTGACGATTTGTACGAAATTGCTTACGGTCAGCCGTTTCGCTTTCCGGCAACCTTTACCTTTGTAATGCGCGCATTCTCGACCCTGGAAGGTGTAGGAAAAGGGTTAGACCCAGACTTTAACTTTATGGAGGTTGCAAAACCTTTTGCAATGCAAATTATGGCAAACGGAAATCCTTCATCAGATGCAAACAGCATCCTCAGCGAGTTTGGTCGGCAAGCGGCACAAGTTAGCAGCACCGCATTAGGGCTACCGCGCCGGATTGAAGATACATTGGACAAGCTAGAACGCGGTGACGTGCGGGTGCGGGTGCGATCGATCGAGACGGATCGCATTCTCCGCCGACTGAGTGGCGTGAATATGGGCACTAATTACACGCTGCTGGTATGTGCTTTTACCCTTTCAGCAACCATTCTGCTAGCAACGGGCTACGGATGGTGGGCACTGATCCCCGCATCGGCAGCACTGGCAGCCGCGATCGCGTTCATGCGGTTGATGATGCGCCTCGATCGTTCTGAACGAATTTCTTAAGCATTGGTTTAATTTCACAACCTGAAGCCTGCAATGGTCACTGACGACAGCACAGTCCCTTTATGAAACGCCTTTTCACAGGTTTAACAGATGTGGGGCTTCTGCGCTCTGTGAATCAGGATGCTTACTGCCTTGATGCAGATGGGCGCTTTTTTATTGTTGCGGATGGTATGGGTGGACACGCTGGCGGGCAGGAGGCAAGCCATCTGGCAACCCAAGTCATTCAAGCCTACTTTCTTGAGCATTGGCAATCGAGTGACAGTTCACGATCGCTGCTTGAGGGAGCCTTCCTCAGCGCCAATCAGGCAATTTTAAAAGACCAGCGCAGCCATCCAGAGCGGTCTGATATGGGTACGACTGCGGTTGCAGTCATCTTTCGGGATGCCCAGCCCTGGTGTGCTCATATCGGGGATTCACGTCTCTACCGCCTCCGTGGTGCGAAGCTGGAGCAGATGACTGAAGACCATACATGGGTGGCACGAGCGCTAAAAGTGGGTGAAATCACAGTCGATCAGGCAAGAGTTCACCCCTGGCGGCACGTCTTAGCGCAGTGCTTGGGGCGTGAAGACCTCCAGCAAATTGATGTCCAGCCGCTGTCATTACAGGGAGGCGATCGACTGTTGCTCTGTAGCGATGGTCTCACTGAAGAATTGTCTGATCAACTGATTGCCTCGCATCTTAAGTCGATTCGTGCGTGCGATCGAGCGGCTATGGCGCTAATTGACGCTGCTAAAAAACACGGTGGGCGAGACAACATCACAGTTGTAATTGTGGCGATCAGTAGTTCCAATCAACGTGACAGCGAAACCGCGTAGCAGATTTATGCCTGTGGGGCTATGTGATCTATGGCTGTAACCTCTATCGTGCATAAAGTTATCTAGATTCTTAAGCTTCCACTTTGACGTGTGATGGCTGCCTTAAAGCATGACTGCGATCGTCAACTGCTGGATAGGGGCATAGTAATGCTGTAGCCCAATAGTCTGTGTTGTACTCTCAACCGCTATTGGTACGAGCAATTTTTTCGCTGGAAACTCGATCTTGAGAGTAGTGAGGCTAGATCTTGGGAGTAGTGAAGCTAGAATCGATCGCACCTGCATTGTTCCCAGAGCAACAAGTCCATCGGCTCATATCGGTCGCTGCGTTGCCGCTCATGCAAATACCATCCCCGATCACTGCAAAAAAAGCGATCCGCACCAGTCTCAAGGCTTCAACCCTGGACGGTGTTTTTGCAGCTATTTTCTCAAATGTGACTAGCGGTGTATTGCTTAGTAACTTTTTGGTGGAGTTACACGCCAGTCCCACACAGGTAGGCTTGCTCTCGTCCATACCGATGTTGGCAAACCTGATTCAACCGCTGGGCGCTTTTCTAGGCGATCGCGCCACCAGTCGTCATCTTTACTGCCTTTGGGTGTATGCCCCTTCACGCCTGCTTTGGCTGCTGCTCACGGCTGGTATTGCCTTTGCTAGCTGGTCTGGTCTAGACGCACAGCAATTAGTCTGGTGGACACTGGCGATTCTCTGCGCGACACATTTTATTGGTGCGTTGGGTGCAGCCTCCTGGCTGAGTTGGCTGGCTGCACTTGTGCCACGTCGTCTGCGGGGACGTTATTTTGGCATTCGCAATAGCACTGCCAGCCTGACAAACCTCCTTTGCGTGCCGCTTTTAGGTTTTGCCATCTCTACCTTTCCGGGTGGCTCCGTACGAGGGTTTGGGGCTGTCTTGCTATTGGGCATAGTGGCAGGCATCATCAGCCTGGGCTTTCAGTGTTTCATGGTGGATGTCAATCCGCAACGGCAGCAGGAAGGGGTCTGGGAAACCGAGGAGAGGAAGGAAACAGAGAAGGAACAGGGAGAAATTGAGGGCGCAGAGAGCGTTACGCAAACCTTAGCCCCTGCCCCACTCACCCCTCATTACTCACCACTTCTCTTCTTAAAAGACAAAAATTTCCTCTTCTTCCTGCTCTATTTCAGCGCGTGGATGTTTGCGGTAAATTTGAGTGCGCCATTTTTCAATCTGTATATGCTGGATAACCTGGCGATCGATGTCAGTTGGGTTACGGTTTATAACAGCTTGCAGGCTGGAGCGACTATGGTGATGCTAGTCCTATGGGGCAGGCTTGCTGATCGCGTGGGCAATCGTCCGATTCTGCTTGCAGTGGGTATTTTGGTTGCCATCACGCCGCTGTTATGGCTGGGAATCGGTACAAACGCGCTTTCGCTCTGGCTCTGGCTACCACTGCTGCATATTGTGGCAGGTGCAACGTGGGCAGCGATCGACTTGTGCAGTAACAATCTTCAGCTTGGTGTGGCTCCCGTCCAGCAGCAGGCAACGTACTTTGCGATCGCGGCAGCTATAGCGGGGATCAGCGGTGCTGCGGGTACAACCGTTGGCGGTTTTCTCGCAGAGTTTGCAAACTACGGTGGTATTCCAGGTCTGTTTGCGCTCTCGGCGATCGTCCGCTTACTTGCCATCTTGCCCTTAGTGCTGGTACATGAGCAACGGGGACAATCGCTAAGGCAGATGATGCAAGTACTGTTTCCTTCCAGAGCCAACCCAGTGCTGGTGGCAGCGGAAGTAGCGTTAGGAGAACCCGTATTAGAGCCAGTAGCGGTTGAAGTGCCGTCGCTAGCAAGGTCAGCCCAATTGCATGATGCGACACACTGAACAGCAGCAAAATCCGCCACAATGGAAGCATGAACCAGGTTGACTATCTCCGCATTAGCCTTGTCGATCGCTGCAACTTTCGCTGCCAGTACTGTATGCCAGAGGGCGCAGACCTGACCTATGCCTTACAGCAGAATTTACTGACTCAAGAGGAGTTGTTGACCTTACTCCATGAAGTGTTTATCCCGGTTGGGTTTACCCGCTTTCGACTGACGGGCGGCGAACCACTGCTTCGTCCCGGCGTAGTGGAGATTGTGCAGGCGATCGCTCAGTTTCCCGAAACGCAAGACTTGTCCATGACAACGAATGCGTTTTTACTCGCTGGTATGGCGCAAGAGCTTCACAACGCAGGCTTACGGCGCATCAACAGTAGTCTGGATTCACTGCAACCAGAGGTGTTTGACGCAATCATTGGTCACCACGGTCGTTCGCGTTGGCAGCAAGTGTGGGATGGCATTCAGGCAGCGTACCAAGTCGGTTTCAATCCCCTAAAGCTCAACGTAGTCGTGATCCCCGGTGTTAACGATCAGGAAGTCTTAGACCTGGCAGCCTTGAGTCTTGAGCGCGAATGGCACGTCCGCTTCATCGAATTTATGCCAATCGGCAACGATTACCTGTTTAGCGATCGCGGTTGGGTCAGTTCCGAAGAACTACGGCAACGCATTCGCGATCGCTGGGGGCTAACCGATGGACAGGTGCGCGGCAATGGTCCCGCTGATGTGTTCAAAATCCCTGGTGCGAAAGGCACGCTCGGTTTCATTAGCCAGATGTCAGAATGCTTCTGCGATCGCTGTAACCGGATGCGTCTCTCTGCGGATGGTTGGTTGCGTCCCTGCCTGCTCAACGAAACGGGACAGCTTGATTTGAGAACAGCACTGCGATCGGGCGTTCCCCTCGCCCAACTCCGCCAACAGGTACGCGACTTGCTGCTGCTCAAACCCGAAATTAACTACAAGGAGCGTGATTCTGGCACAGTAGGCACTTACAGCCGCACCATGTCCCAGATTGGTGGGTGAGCGAAGGTGTGATGGCACGGACGGTTTTTCGAGCGTTTTTTATACGTGCGAGGGGTCTGCGGTTGGTTCTTCTAACAGCCAGCGCCAGATCTCAGGTAGTCGTCGTTGCCACGAGGTTTCGTAATGCGTTTCACCCTCTGCCAGCAGAAAGTAAACTTCGTGATCACTATAACCAAGCTGTTTGAGATGCTTGTAAAAGTCTCGTGTGACGGGCACATAGTCGAGCCAAGCACCATAAAACGAATATTGCTCCTGGCTGCCCACGTACAGATAAATTTTTGACCAAAACTCAGTGTGCTGATCCCAAAACTTAAACATTTGATCGCCGCCCCACATTAGCGCTGGAGAGAGTCCACCAATGCGCCCCACTGTGTTAGCGTACTTTTTGCCAATGTAAAGCGACATTAGACCACCCATGCTAGAACCCATTACACCCGTCCATTGTGGCTGTGGCAGCGTCCGATAGGTGCGATCGATGTATGGTTTGAGCTGGTTGACCAAAAACTGAGCGCACAAATCGCCCCGACCACCCGTCCAAGGCGAGTATTCAATCATGCGATCGCTCGTGCTGTCGATGCCCACAAGAATCCAGGGACGCAGGGTGCCTTCGCTAACCAGAGTCTCCATCGTCGTATTCGCGCACCAGGTATCAAAAGCGGCTGATTCAGGATGGGAAAAAACATTCTGCCCGTCCAGCATATACAGCACCGGAAAGGACTGGTCAGGCTGCTGCGTATACGCCTCCGGTATGAAAATACGAAGCGTGCGCGTCATTTGCTCTGCGTCCGAATAGAAGTCGCGGATGATTGTAATGTTACCCATAGTGCTGCAAAGAGGGGATAAACGACGTGCGATCGTGGTTGAGCAAGGCATAAATTGTAAAGCGTCAGCAGCCTTTTTATGCCGATCGCTGCTGCTGGGATTGTTACGATTCGGTCATCAATGGTGCGGTTCTTGTTAAAGACAGTAACAACCAGCGAAATTCCTGCCTGACTGCTCTAACAAATAACCGTTTTAGGCTCAATTCGGCTTCCAGCAGTTCATGAGGAGACTCTTCAAGTTTCCACTTGAGGTTAAGGCTTAGCTTAAGCTGCAACTTACCCATCGCGATGCTTTGTACTAAGACAACAAAAGCTTATGTCTAACTTCACATTCCTAAAACGCCGATTGATCTAGCCTCTGAAGCCAGATGATCATGGGTAAAAGCTTGCCATGTTCCGTACATATCCTGAGACAAATCACTCTACCCTAATTAAAATCCTGGGATTTACCGTAGGGAGTATTCTGCTAATGAAGTTAAATCAGGACATCTTCACTTGAGGATTGCTGTTATGTCTCTGGAATTAACTGTTGAAGATTCGCTCGTTCTCGAAAAGCACCGTCTCGACCGACTCCGCTCTTGCTTTGCAGAAACGTTGACAACGTGTTTTCTGCACCTTCACCAAAACAATACCTTGACGATCCATTGCTCCGAAGCCTGGATGGTTGACCAGCTTTTAAGTGAAATCGATCGAGTACGCGGCGCGGTGTGGGTGATTGCAGGTGCCCCACGGCTGTCAATTTGTTTTGCTCAAGAAGAAATCTATCGAACCTTAACTCGTCAAGCACCCAAAAGATCTCGGCGGCTTCAGAGCGCTTAAACGGTGATCACCATAGGATGCCTGGGCTTGAGTACGCATTAGCATATCTGACCAACCCCATTTCTACACAGCTCGACTAAGAAGCAAGCTATGGCGATCGACGCAACACCGATCGCGAACGACCAACGGCTTGCAGCGGCATGGCTTCTGAGTCATCTACGTATTTTCACCTGATCGGATGAATCGTTTGGGTGGAGCAAACCACGTCATCAATGAGCGAAGCTATCTCTATAAAGATTACATGAAGTGAGGCTTGTGACAGAAGTGCCACTGCATGAGAAGGAGATTGCTACCTATGACCCCATTGAATGGCTCCAATCGGCTCACTATCGCGCAGGTGATCGATCGCATCATGCGTTCTGGCAGAATTACCCGCCTGGATGAGAACTATTTCTTTCGCGCCATGCTTGCGGAAGCGCCACTGACCCCAGCCGAGCAGAATCAGGTCAGAAACGTCTTCGATCGCTTAAATATGGGGCTTTTGCGCGTTGTTGAGTAACTCGCGAACAAGGGGTTTAGGCGGACAGGGTTTAGCTGACTCGCGGACTGAGTTGTACCGTGCTGGGCATGAAGGAGCAAGTAGGCACGGGTAATTGGATGGAGAAGTATGTCCAACCGTTCCGGCTCTCAACGAGAATAATGCCTTCAAGCTGGGCAATCAGACGCTGTACCAGTGCCAGCCCCAGACCCGTTCCGCCTTGCTTCCAGGGATCTGCATTGGGCACACGGTAAAACTTTTCAAAGATGTGTGGCAGTTCTGCGGCGGAGATTTCAGCTTGATTAGCAACCGTAAAGACGATGTATGGCAATTCATACGTCTTAGCGCCGGGTGCTGGGTCATATTCAACCATTAACGTCACTGCCTTGCCAGGAGACGTATATTTACAGGCATTGTTGAGTAGCTCGGCGACAACCCTTTGCAGCGTTGCCTTATCGGTTGTTAGGGTGGGAAAGATCGTTGGCAGTTGTACGGTCAGTATCTGCTGTCGCTCGTCTGCACGGGAATAAAACGGCTCCACGATCGTCGTAAGGCACTCTTGTAGATCAACCTGTTCTAGAGCCACAGGATATGCGGCTGCCTCCAGTCGTTGCAAGTCGAGCAAATCGTTAATGAGTTCGATTTCGCGCAGGCATTCTGCTTGCAGAATATCAAGGTAACGTGCCTGCCGCTCCGGTGCTGTAACGGTTTTCAGCATATGAATCGCCATCTTCATGTTGGACATCGGTGTCCGCAATTCGTGAGAAACCGTACTGAGAAAGTCATCTTTGAGTTGGTTGAGTTCTTCTAGCGCCGCAACTTGCGCCTGGGCAGCCTGATAGAGACGCGCTTGCCGAATCGCGATCGCGCACTGGTTTGCGACTTGCTGCACTAGCCGGATCTCCTGACTGGTAAACGTGTCGCCAGCAGGACGGAAAAGCCACAAATCGCCAATAACGCCTTGATCGTCCACCATCGGGCACGCCAGGATGGAATGCGCTTTACTAATCCGCCCCGGTTCAGAGGGCTGGGTGCAGCAGAACTGAAAGCACTGCTCACGTAATAACCCATCGTAGACCTCAGCTAAATGCTCCATCTTGACCGTAAGCCCATTAGCACTCGGCAGATCTGAAAGGATATGTTCGTAGCAAATGGTCGATGTACGGTGCTCTAGATCGTAGAGTGCCGCATCACAGCCCATAATCGCTAGACCCGATGCCAGTTCTTGCACGGCAGTTTGCAAAATGCGGTCTTCGTCTAGACTGTCGCGTACTGAGTCTGTAATGCGCTTGAGGGTTGCTTCAAACCGTAACGCCTGTTGAAGTTGAGCGGTGCGATCGTGGACTTGAGCTTCCAGCGCTATGTTAAGCTGCTGCACCTGGCAATAGAGTTCTGCCTGCTGAATGGCAATTGAAACCTGGGTTGCCAATTGCTCTAATAGCTCCACTTCAAAGGTTTCCCAGCGTCGTTCAGTCGAACACTGATGTGCTACCAGCACGCCCCAGATAGTCTTTCCATGCAAAATCGGCACTGCTAAAGCGGCTTTCACCTGCCATACGTCCAAAAATTGCCGAAAGGCATCGGCAGAGTTAAGGTCTTGCACATTCGCAAGCACCAAATTTTTACCCTGCTCGTACTCCTGTTGCCGTTGCTGCACCCAGTTTTCCTGCACGTTCAGCCCTATCATGGACTGCCAGCACGTATCGACCGATTCAGCCGTGACTCGTCTACCGTTTCCTTGCTCCACCACAAAGAGGGCAACCCGATCGGCTTTTAAGAATTGCCGCACCTCGGATACAGTCGTGTTCAACGTTTCCTCTAAATCCAGCGAGTTGCGAATGCGTTGGGCGATCGCACCCATCAACTGTTCACGTTCGGCTTGCTGGCGCAGTGCTTCTTCAAACCGTTTGCGATCGGTAATATCCATCGCAACGCCCAGCGTTCTTACGGGCAGACCCGCTTCGTCGTGAAAGGTATGGCTTCGCTCCGCAATCCAGCGAATACTGCCATTGGGTTGAACAATCCGAAATTCTTTACTGTAGTTAGCTGCCTGTTGGCTCTGCGAAAGAACGTGCATCCTAACAGCTTCGCGATCGTCCAGATGCACACAGTCGAGAAATGCTGCCTCTGTACCGCCGAAAGTACCAGGCACAAACCCAAACAATTGTTCGCAGCTCTCTGACCACTTACTGACGCCTGTCTTCTGTTCGTAGTCCCAGGTACCCATCTGCGTTGTTTCAAGCGTCAGTTTAAAGCGTTCCTGGCTCTCTAATAGTGCCGCTTCTGCCTGTTTTCGCTCCGTAATATCTTTTGTAAAACAGTGAAAACCAATCAGTCGATCGTGCCAGTCATGTGCTGCTACCATGACCTTTTCGCTGTAAAAGGTCGAGCCATCCTTCCGTAAGCCCATGACCTCCACTTCAGCTTTGCCTTCAACCATCATCTGCTGATACGCTGCCATCATGCTATGAATACAATCGGGATGCACCGTCTGGTGCCAGGGCATTCCAATCATTTCTTCTTGCTGATAGCCCAGGGCAACGGCATACGCCCGGTTTAAGGCAACGTATTGCCCGTCGATATTGAGGCGAGCAATACCCTCGACTGCATTACCAAGCGCGGTGCTCATCTCTAACAGTTCTGCCTGTGCGTGCTTGCGATCGGTCACATCCAGAAAAAACAAGGACAGCCCATCGGCAGAGGGAAACAGTCGGACATCAAACCAGGCATTGAGGGACGAGTGAAACTCCTCAAACGTTACTGGCACTTGCTCTGCCAGCGCACGGTGATATTCCTGATCTAAGACAGAGCCAACAAGATCCGGAAAAACATCCCAAAGGCTTTGTCCCAGCAGATCTTCTGGCGATCGCTGGCAGAGTTGCGCTGCCTGCTGATTTACATAGGTCAGTCGCCACTGTTTATCTAACGACATAAAAGCATCCGTGATGCTTTCGAGAATATTGACCGTTTGCCGATTGGCAATCAGCAACGCGTCTTCGGCACGTTTACGTTCGGTAATATCGTGGCAGTTGATGACGACACCACGAATCGCTGGCACATCCAGCAGGCTCGTTGCCACTGCTTCAAAAAAACACCATGAGCCGTCGCGGTGGCGTACACGGTACTCGATCGCAGGCTGGCTAACGTTAGGGTGCTGGATCGCCTGCCCAAGCACCGTGATGATGAGCGGAATATCGTCTGGATGTACAAACTCGGTAGTGCTGTAGCCAACGACATCCTGCATGGTATAGCCCAACACTTTGGCAGCAGAAGGGCTACAATACCGAAAAATGCCCTTCCGATCGAGCACCACAATGATATCGGTGGCATTTTCAATCAGCGATCGAAACCGTTGCTCACTCTCCTGCAACGCTTTCTCAGCGCGTCTACGCTCAACAATTTCCTGCCGCAACCGACTGTTTGTGTCGAGCAAATCAGCCGTTCGTTCCAGAATTAACTCTTCAAGCGACTTAAGATAATGAGTGTGATTGGTACACGCTGCTACACAACAGGGCGAATCACTCAGCAACGACTGGCAAAGCGTCTTCAGCTCAGTCTGCTGGCGCTCCGCTTCTGCTGTTAATAAGATGTGTTGCAGTTGCTCAAACGCTGCTTCGCTCTGGCAACAATTGCGCAAGCTTTCAAGGTATTCAGGTTTCATTGCAGCGGCTAAAGGCGTAGAACGACTATGAGCACTTGATCTTCAGCATAAGGTCTTTAAAGATGATGCGAACTGCCATCACAATGACCGCACGATACCACTCATTCATACTGCTTAGGAAGCCGCTTTACTGCTGATCAACTAATGTTTTAACCACCAAACGGTATGAAGCTGACTTGAACGAAAAGGAAGGGGCTATTAAGTTAAGAGGTAGAGAACACCAGACGATTTCACTGTAAGGAGTATGCCCAAACTTTTCTCAGTACTAACACGAATTACCTTTGACTTTACTGAGAGTGTTACTTAGTCACCACCGTAAAACTACGGGTCGTCTAAGCACCCTGTAAAGTCTAAGCCTCTTGATGAGTCAGACCATGCACTACAGCCATTGGCGGATAGCCTGACCCAGCGCGCCCAGGTTATTCATTTCAGGGAGCACGAGTGGATCTGTAGTAAAGACGTAATAGACATTGCCTTCGTCGCTTACTTCAAACGTAGCGGAAAATTCTTTTGCCCAATCATCTAAGTGCTGACGTGCGATCGCCGGTTCTAAGCGAGCGTTTGCCGCAAAATTTAGCACAGAGACTCTGCCGTGACTGGCATGAAGAAGCTGAAAAAAACGCTCACGCAGTGCCTGCCGCTCCAACTTAGAACTGGTATGCAACAGCCAACCGCCCAGAGACGCAGGAGCAAGCCCAAACGAGATCAGGGCAATCACCAAAGCCGCCAAAAGACCGCCAGTGGCGTGACTAAGCAAAATCGCAGTGACTAGCGCGATCGAGGTAGTGCCGCCACCATAAAGAAACAGCGCACCCACGACCTTGCTTACTTTGCTCCAAACTCGACTCATAGCATCAGCTCACAACGATACTTTCTATTCTCTCTTCTAAGCGCCTGCGTCCACATCAGCACTACGGTACGGGTTGCCGCACTGCCTTAAGAAACTTTCTCTTCACCAAAAAGTAAGGTACTCAAACGCGGTACATCAAGAAGCAATACGATGTGTTGCGAATCGCTGCATTGTGTTCAGGCTGCTTCTAAAGGTGGGCAAATTAAAAGAGCGATTATTTGCGATCGTGCTGCATCAGCTAGCTTTCACGAAGCTCTCGATCGCAGAAATGATTATGACTGGTCAGGTGCATTCGATGCACACTCATATTGATATACACTCCAGCACGGCTTACTATGCACACCCTTAATCACAAACTGGAAAAAAGTATTTTGGAAGCAGATGGGCGCTATCTTGGCGCTCAGGAGCTTTCTCAGTTAGAGCATTATGCTCGCAGCTACGCCGTGCGCCTGCAAACCTACCAGCAGCTACGCGACAACAGCGACAAGTTTATTCTCCATGCGCTTCGCAAGCTAGCACAGAGCTATCCAGAACTGATTCAACAGCACGGGCAGCGCTGCAAATATGACATGACTGAGGTGCTACGTTATGTGGCGCTATCCATCTTACGGGATGACGAAATCTTCTTTAAAGAACAAATGATGTCCTGGCTAGATACAATCTTGCTGGCACACAAACGTACAGCCCACTGCGTCCTCGCTTATCGTTACCTACAAGAGGCGATCGCCACTGTACTCTCTAACGATGGTTTAGCGATGACCCGCCCTTACTTTGATCTGATTACGCAGTCATTAGAAGCGCACGTTTGAGTATGGAAGTAAGGAGTGAGGGGAGAGGAGTAAGAAGCGTTACTCAAAACTTAGAACTCAAAACTCTTCTCCCTCACGCCTTTCCTGTCACCGCGATCGCAATAGCTCTTGACTCTGTTTCACTAAAAAATCTTGGGCTTCCATAATTTCATATAGGTTCACCCCTGCCTCTAGCAAACAAGCATGACCACTATGGGGCAACACAACCGTTTGAGCATTGGGGAAAAACCTAGCTAAATGCTCAACCTCTCCTAACGACGGTAAGAGGCGATCGGCAGCACTAGCTAGCAGCAAAATCGGCTGCTGGAGCTGCTGGAGTTGCTCATCCACATCAAAGTCGCTCAACAGTGAGAGCCGCCAGATCGAGGTACGCTGGGGCACCGAGAGGACTGCATTATAAAACGCCTGTCGATCGCCCTCTGCCACTCGTCCCAAATATGCTAAAAAGGGCATCAACGCGATCGAGGACAGCCGATAGACAAAGTCTGGCACCCAGCGTGTCACTTGTGCCCCCCACATAACGAGCGGTTTACGGCGAAACGAAGAGGCAGGGTTAACCAGAATAATACGGTCAAAGAGCTGTGGTGCATATAGCGCGACCTTCATTGCCAAACAGCCCCCAAACGACTCGCCGCACAGATAAACGGGGCGATCAGGCGACTGCTGCAATTCCGCCTTAACCAGCGCAACCACGTTCTCAGTTAAAACCTGCCAATCGGTCAAATCATCTGGCGGGATGGCGAGGCAACGCACGTCAAATACCGATTCTAGCCCAGCCGTTTGTGCTTGCAGAAGGCGACCGGTGCCATCCATGCCAGGCAAAAAGACAAACAACGGATAATCTGGTTGCAATCGCTGTGGCGTGAGAAAGCAGGGACGGCTTTGAACGTTTGGCATGACGGAAGGGGGAGAGGGGTAAAGAGTGAGGGAGAGAGTACCTTTAAGTTCAGAATTACTTTTGCTTTTGCCTTCTGAGTTGAGGTTCCTAGTAGCTCCCCTGTTGCAACAGGTCATCAATTTCGGTGCGACACTGCTGAGTTAGTTCAGCCACAAGGGCTTTCGCTTGTTTACCCTGATAGTGCTGGCGTTGCGCTGGGCTAATCCACTGAGGGCGACCCACCAAAAGATTAACCCGTTGGTAAATCACCATTGGGTGCCAACCCTCCTGCGAAAAAAGTGGCTCTGAGGGGTCAAAAAGACTCAGCAGTTTCAGGGGCACCGCTGCATTAGTGGCTTCAGCATCGGACACGATCGCTACGGGCAGCAGCACCAAATCTTGTACCGGAGCACGTAGCGCCAGGTGAGCAAAGCCACGTTGAAACGCACCTACGTGTTTGGGTAGCGTCTGCTTTACCATCGGTTCAGCACCCTCTGGGAACAGCCCCACCACTTGCTGGCTCTGTAAAAGCTGTGCTGCCTGACTAAAAAAAGCTTGTTGTCGGTGCCCCGGCAGATCTAGAGGAAAACAGCCCATTTTTTCAACAATGTCTCGCATCACAGGCACCTGACCCATGTAGTGATGGCAAGCAAAGCGAATCGGGCGATTCAAAGCAGCCATCAAGAGTGGAGCATCGAGAAAGCTGCGATGGTTGCTGACAAGGAGCACGGGACCAGCCTGGGGAATACGGTCTTGGTGCTGTGTATAGAGGCGTGTTCCTAACGCTGCAAGCAGAAGACGCGAGAACTGAAGTGGTTGAGCTGAAGGCATGGGGCAAGCCAGAAAAAGCAGGAAGCAAGGCTAAGAGGACAGTACGTTACATTGCTTTACATAGCCTAACAGCAATTGTAAGGACGATCGCGGTATTGCGGTATCGTAGGCAACCCGATCGAGGCAATTGATTCATTTTACGCTGCTGACCGATGTCTTACCGCTGTCAGAAGAAGTAGGCAAAAGATCTGTCTTTATAGCCGCTTCCACCTGCATCAGCCACACTTACTATCGCTTGCCTCTCCCCCCGATCGATGTTTCAGCGACCCATCTGTACTGACTGTAAGACTGATGCAGTCCTTCAAAGGCAATTTGCTAGACTCTATTTTTTTCAAAATTTGCGTATGTCCAAAACCGTAGTGCTTGCATCTGGCTACTATGCGACTGCAAAATTTGTGCGTTATGTACGCTATGCAAAAGCACTACATGTTGTAAGCACGAATTTCAAATATGCTCCCACCGTCATTATGGATGGCCATCCTTAGCTATGCAGTAAAGACCCGCTACTGCTTTAGTGCCGCCCTGCTACTGGCTATTGCCTTAATGTCAGGTGACATCAGGGCAATTTCAATTGGTATGAGTTCAGCTAGTCTAATGATTAACTTAAGATTTTCTTAGCTGTGAAACCGCTGTTTCTAGCTAGAATTAACAGATTAAGTTATCCTTCTCGATCGGGCGAAGAGCAAATAGTTTGGGAAGAGTACCTGATTTGGGTGATTAGCTGCTGCATTAACCTTGGTTTTTAGTGCTAGTTGGTCTGTGCTAGTAATCGAGCAAAATGCTAGAAGTAGTGTTCTCAACCACCAGCTAAATTACGTCGAACCTTACGCTAAAAGTCTCTTCTGTTTTTCCGTAGCATTTGTTTTTTCGTTCAAATCGCATGAATTCTCAGACTATAGTTAGCAATTCATTTACCATTACAACGCCACTCTATTATGTAAATGGATTGCCTCACGTTGGCAGTGCCTATCCAACGATCGCGGCTGATGCGATCGCTCGGTTTCGGCGCTTGCAGGGTCAGTCTGTGCTGATGATTACAGGCACCGATGAGCATGGGCAGAACATACAGCGGACGGCTGAAAGCCGAGAATTGCAGCCTCAAGAACACTGTGATCAGATCGCTGCCAGCTTTAAAGCCCTCTGGCAGCAGTACAACATTGGGTACGATCGGTTCATTCGCACCACTGATCCCCGCCACGAGGCGATCGTGAATGAGTTTTTTCAGCGTGTTTGGGATCACGGTGACATCTATCTAGGGCGACAGCAAGGCTGGTATTGCCTGTCCTGCGAAGAGTTTAAAGAAGAGCGAGATTTGCTAGACGATCATCGCTGCTCGATTCACACCAATCGTGTCGCTGAGTGGCGCAACGAAGAAAACTACTTTTTTCGCTTGTCGAAGTATCAAGGTCAGCTAGAGGCTTTGTATGCCAAGCAACCTGACTTTATCCAACCAGAGGCACGTCGTAACGAAGTCCTGAGCTTTGTGAGCCAGGGCTTGCAAGACTTCTCAATCTCCCGCGTCAATCTCGATTGGGGCATTCGAGTACCAAACGATCCCAAACACACGATCTATGTCTGGTTTGATGCGCTCCTGGGCTACGTCACGGCTCTACTGGAACCCGATGAGGAGCCAACCCTGGAGAATGCCCTTAAGCGCTGGTACCCGATCGACACTCATCTAATTGGTAAGGATATCCTGCGGTTTCATGTCGTCTATTGGCCCGCCATGCTGCTATCCGCTGGGTTGCCGCTGCCGGGACGCATTTTTGGGCATGGACATTTGACCAAAGACGGACAAAAAATGGGCAAAACGCTGGGCAATGTGCTTGATCCAGTGGCTCTGGTCGATCGCTACGGGTCGGATGCCGTTCGCTATTATTTCCTCAAAGAAATCGAGTTTGGGCGTGACGGTGACTTTAACGAAACGCGCTTTATCAACACTCTCAATGCCGATCTGGCAAATGATTTGGGCAATCTGCTGAATCGCACGCTGAGAATGGCTTATAAGTACTGCGGTGCAATTGTTCCAGCGCTATCAACTGACGCGATTCATGCCGAAAATACGCTCACGGCGATCGGGATCGGTCTGGGCGATCGGGTCACACAGGCATACGACGCGCTTGCTTTTAGCCAAGCCTGCGAGGCAGTTCTCAGCCTGGTGAAAGCTGGCAACAAGTACATCGATGACCAGGCACCGTGGTCGCTTCATAAGCAAGGTCAACAGCAGGCAGTTGAACAAATTTTGTACACTGTATTAGAGTCAGTCAGACTTGCGGCATACCTCTTAGCGCCGATTACCCCACAGCTTAGTACAGCGGTCTACCAGCAGTTGGGCTTTTCAGTTAACTTCAATGAACAGACGTTAACTCATGTTGCCGCTCCGTTTGTAACCCATGCTCGTTGGGGAACACTGCCTCCGCAGCAGTCGCTGGGTGAGCCTCAACCCGTGTTTCAACGCTTAGAAGTTTTAGAAGCTGTTTTGTCCTGAACGAACCGAAGGAGGCTCAACGCCTGCTCTATTGCTTAAAAATTCCCTCATAAAATCAAGGTTTAGTACTAATGTTAAGTAACAGTTTTGAGAATGAATCCGTTTTTACTCAGGAACAGGTGCTTGAGAACCGTGGTCGAGTCGCTATTTTTATCGACGGTTCCAATTTGTTTTATGCGGCTCTGCAACTGGGGATTGAAATTGACTACACCAAGCTGCTCTGCCGCTTAACGGCTGGTTCACGGCTGTTGCGTTCGTTTTTCTATACGGGTGTCGATCGCACGAACGAAAAGCAACAAGGGTTTTTGCTGTGGATGCGGCGGAATGGCTATCGGGTCATTTCTAAAGATTTGGTGCAACTGCCGGATGGCTCTAAGAAAGCCAATCTGGATGTGGAAATTGCGGTTGATATGATGTCGCTGGTTGGCTCTTACGATACTGCTGTTTTGGTCAGTGGTGATGGCGACCTTGCCTACGCGGTTAATGCAGTCAGCTATCGTGGGGTGCGCGTGGAAGTAGTCAGCCTGAGATCGATGACCAGCGACAGTTTAATCAATGTTGCCGATCGCTATATCGATCTGGACAACATTAAAGAAGACATTCAAAAAACGCCGCGCAGCTACACCTATCGTCCTCTCTCCAGCGTTGGCTTAATGGAAAACGTGGAAGACGAATAACGCACGATCGTTGCTAGTTACTCGAAGAAGCTTGTCGCCCTCTGCTGAACTTTTGGGCTGCGCTTGGAGTCTTGAGCCTTAGACAGTGGGCGCTTAACTGTAGACTGGATCAACTAACTTTAGAAAGGCAGTTGGCTAGGTTCCTCTATAGTTATTTTGCCTGCTGTCTAGTTTCTAACACTGCCGCTGCTATGATTCCTATGCCCATTCTGTCTGTTCTTCAGCGCGATCGTACCAGCCAAAACAACTATAGGCAGAGGGGTCGCCGCTCCCCGCTACTGTACGCAGTGCTGCTGACCCTGCTCTGTACAACGAATGCCTGTGGCAACCGCAATCGGACTGCCGACAAAATTGCACAAGATACCCAACAGGCACAAGATTTTGACAACAGTCTCACCTTCAATGCCGTAACCCTCGAAGAGTTTGACAACAAAGGGCGACTATGGTGGAAGGTAAAGGCAGCGCAGGCAAGCTATAGCAAAGACAAAAAGGTTGCCCGTCTCCAGCAGCCGACGGGTGAATTTTTTCAGGATGGTATGTCTGTTTTGCAGGTCAAAGGGCAACAGGGTGAAGTCCAGCAAAACGGTCAGACGATCTTTTTACGTGGAAACATTACGGCTA
>JBGTJW010000701.1:0-13539 GCA_041744955.1 Stenomitos sp.
CGCCTTTTTCGTTACCTACTTGGGCGTAACCGGACTCTTATGAGTCTTTTCCACGAGGGTAGGGGGTGTGAATCCCTTAGAGGAGAAGGCTCCTCGCACTAAACGACCAGTTCAGGTCGCGCTCTTCAGAACCGTGCTTGAGATCACTTTTATCATGCTGGATGATTGGTCACACTGACTGACGGAGCGTTGACCGCGATCGCCGAGTCAAAGCAGTGCAATGAATGGTCGCACCGCAAGCAGTTTTGAGGGGTGTACTAGTGGCTTGGCCTACATTTGGACTTTTTTGACTCAGAAAGCGGTAGTACAGAGGCGGTTTTGCCTGTTTGCAGCGGCTAAAACCCCGATGCCTGCGTGGCACCGTTGCTCCGGGGTGCAACGGTACAAGCCTCAGAAGATGATTAGCAGAGCGTGATTGATCACTTCTTCTCCTCAACGCTCGCATCACTGCTGCTGTGCCTCAACTTTGGGCAAAAGCGGCAAGATCACGGTCTGGAAGTTAGGTTGAGAAGAGCTTTCGGGCGATGTGGTACTTAATGGCCAGGAACGGTGCCCTACCCCAGATTGCCGCCATTTATGAGTTGGAACTTTAAGTAAATGACTGCTCTCAAAACTTATTCCGCCTCTGCTGCATAGGGTTTGATTGGCATTGTCTTCAAGCCTTCGATCGCGCCCAAGGCTTGAAGTGTGACTTTCTGTGCCTCGGTCAAACCCGTCGCCTCTGTAATGAGAGTGCCTTCATACGGACGGGGACAACGCAGTGTTTTTAAGTAAGTACCAGTCTCAAGGTGCCACATCTTGATGGTTTCATCCTGACTACTGCTTAAAAAAAGGTCATGATCCAAGCAGTAAGCGAGTGACCAAACCCAGTGCTGGTGCTGCTGAAACAGAGCAATGCAGCCACCTGTAGCGACATTCCAGAGACGGATGGTTTTGTCCGCGCTGCTGCTGCTTAAACGATCGCCCGTGGCATTGAATTGGAGTGCTAAAACCTGGCTCGTATGCCCTTCAAACGTGCGGAAGCACTGTCCCGTTGCGACCTCCCACAGTCTGACGGTGTGATCATCGCCACCCGTTGCTAACCAGCGACTGTCGGGGCTAAATACCACAGCCCAAACCCGATTCAGGTGTGCCTTGAGGGTTCGCAGGCATTGCCCCGTTTGCGGTTGCCAGAGATGAATGGTTTGTTCATAGCCGCCACTGACTAACCAATTGCCATCGGGGCTGAACGCGACGGCTAGAACCGAACTGGTGTGTTCTTTGAGTGTTTGCAAGCAATCACCCGTACCAACGTCCCAGAGTTTGACAGTATGGTCATAGCTGCCACTGGCAAGCTGTCGGCCGTTGGGATGAAACGCGATCGCCCACACCCAACTGGTATGACCATGGAACGTCTTGAGGCACTGTCCGGTATGCGGTTGCCAGAGTTTGATGGTGCGATCAGCACTGGCACTCGCCAGCAGTGGATTGCCTGTACCCAACTCAGGCACTTGGGGCGCAAAGGCAACCGAGAAGATGCGTCCGGTATGTCCCCGCAACACGCGAAAGGGTTGCGGGTTCGCTGCCGTTTTCAGCATCTGCTGATCAAAATCCCAGAGCTTGATCGTCTGGTCTTCGTGCCCACTGGCAAGCAGTGCGTGGGGAGTATCAAGGGCGATCGTATAAATAGAGTTGCTCGATCCTTGCAGCGTTTTGGTGCCTTGCCCCGTCTGGAGATCCCAAAGACGTGCGGTATAGTCTTCACCACCACTGGCAAGCAGCGGTTGCGTAGGATGAAACGCAACAGACCAGACAACGTTCGTGTGTTTTTGCAGCGTTTGCAGGCACTGTTGGGAGGCAACGCACCAGAGTTTCACCGTTTGGTCATAGCTGCTGCTTGCCAGGGTTTGACCGTCCGCGCTGAAGGCTACCATGGTGACAGGTTTATGATGACCGCTGAACGTGCCGAGACAATTGCTTGCCGCCACATCCCAGAGTTTCACGGTTTGATCAAAGCTACCGCTAACCAGGGTTTGTCCATTGGGGCTGATCGCAACGGTTCTCACCCAATGCTGATGTCCTGTCAGGGTCTGCACACACTGTCCACTGTCAAGCTGCCAACGCCGAATGATGTGATCTTCTCCAGCACTAAAGAGTGTGTTGCCATCAGGATGAAACACCACGCTCCAGACACAAGCCGCATGGCCCCGTAGCATCTGCACACACCGTTCTGTAGCAACGTGCCAAAGCCGGATGGTTTGGTCACCGCTGCTGCTGGCAAGCCACTGACTATCCGGGCTGAAGGCAACAGCGGTAACGATGCCAGTGTGACCTTCCAACCGTTTGAGACATTGCCCCGTCTGGCTATCCCACAGCCGCACCTGATGATCCTGTCCGCCACTAGCAAGCATGGGGTGAGTGGGACTATAAGCAACGCTCCACACCCAACTGTTGTGTCCGTTACAGAGGGCAAGTTGTTTACCATCGGTCAGATTCCAGATCTGGATGCTGCCATTAGTGTCGCTGGTCGCCAGTTGTTTGCCATCCGCACTGAAAGCCACGGATGTCACACCGCCAAAGGTGGCAGCAAAGGCACAGTTAACAAACGCCGCCTCTGTAAAATTCACCTGATGTAGATTGACATCTTGCAGATACGCCTGCTGAATGCTTAACCCAGAAAAGTCGTAGCCAGTGAGATCGATTTCTAAATGGCGGCACAGGTTGAGCAGGTTGCCTGCCCCATAATTCGGTTGATGGGCAACATAGGTTCGCAGGTAGGCCAGTAGACGATGCAGTTTATGCTCCAGTTGTTTGGGTGAGCCGAGTTGCGTCAGCAGTCGATCGATCAATGGTTGTAAAATTACCCGGCTCTGGCTGTCACGGATATAGTCCTTGATCTGCGCTTTCGTCAGCGCATGGCTGAGAAAGAGGTGCGGCTCTTCTGTCACAATTTCCTTGGTGACCTTTTCAATCAGAGCTTCGGTGACAGCTTCCATCACAACCGGCTGCTGGGTAAAGCCAATCGCGCTGCTTTCAATCAAACTTCGCCAGCGCAAGGATTCCATCACTGCTATCAGCCTAGACTTGGGCAATTCAGTCACCAAATCTGCCTGAAGGTTTGCCAGCGTCACGGGTTCCCGATTAATCGCCAGCCAGTGCATGATTGCTTGCTCTAGTGGGGAGAGGCGATCGCACTGTTGTTGGAGCAAATTGCCAATACCATTAAAGGCTACAGTGTCTTGCTCTAGGAACTGGGCAATGTCTCCTGCAAAGAGGTCTTGAATGGAAGTGGCTGCCATTTTCAGCGCTAACGGATTGCCTCGGTAATAAGCAATTAACTGTTCTTGATCATCTACGGCACCCTGTAAACCTTTGGCATCGAGAATGTGTTGTCCTGCCGTTATATCTAATCCGACGAGGGGCAAGGTACGGACGGGTAGTCGATCGCCTTCCATAGTACCGGCTTCTTGAGGCTTTTCGCGGCTCGTCAGGACAAGAGAACTCTGGTGCGCAATTTCCCCGATTCGCTTGAGCAACTCCCCATACATTTCATACCCATCGCGATACGTGCCTGCTTGTTTGCCTCCTTGCAGCACGGTCTCGAAGTTATCGAGAATGATCAGACAACGCGATCGCTTCAGCAGTTCAACCAGTCGAGAGAGTTTGCCCCCCAAACTGTCAGGCAAGTTAGTATCTTGCTCCTGTGAGAGAAATTGAATCAGCGTGGTCAGGAGTTCGTCAAGTGGCGGTGCATCGCGCAGCGAGCGCCAGATCAGGTACTCAAATTCACCTTGGATGTCCTCTGCTAGCTTGATGGAGAGAGATGTCTTGCCTATCCCACCCATGCCGAGCAGTGCCACCAAACGACAACGATCCTGGACAAGCCAGCTTCCAAGGGTTGTGAGTTCTTGAGCGCGTCCATAGAAGATAGAAACGTCGATCGCATCGCCCCAGTCCTGCCGAAGCGTTGAGGTTGGGTTTGTTCGAGTGCTAACGGTTGACGCTGAGCGATCGCGTGCCGTTACTCGGCGCAGAACCCCTTTGAAGTTTTGCTTGGTGACTTTCTCGCCATACGCTTCTGAGAGGCGCTGCCAAAGCCGGTATCCCGTGTCTTTAATGTAGCCAGGATCGTAGCCAGAGACTTGAGCAATTTCTACGTACGATCGCCCCTCCCAGCACTGCCGGAACACCATCGCTTCAGTTTTGCTCAGACAACCGCGATCGAGCCTCTGCTCCACTGCCGCTAACCCCTCCTCAATCTGCATTCACTGCTATCCCTTCTATTCCCTTGTATAAAAATCATATTCTTCACTCTAAAGCGCTCCTCAGGGAAAAATCTGACTTTTTCCTGACCTTTTAACGACTGTCAAATTGGACACACGGGAGCTAAGTTTTGTTGAGGAGCAAACCTGTGGAGCAAACACTTGCTACGTTGGAAGTCTGGATATAGTGATGCAACTACAAGACGGTTGAGTCATAGAAGCATTCTCATCTTGTTCAATTGCTCAAATCTAGGAGAATTGTTTATGAAGCGGGAATTTTGTATAGATTGCAAGGTGCCACCTGTATTGAGCAAGGAACCCAAAACTTTAGAATCTGATGTACCGAGAAATGTTACTCGTTACTCAGTACTTCTACTGATAGCCATTGCTTTGGGTGGGGGAACCTGCCTCATCTCACCGAAAGCTGCTTACGCTAAGGATTTTTGGGACAAAGTTGGGGATGCTTTGGCACCAGCAGTAGATATCACGGATAAGCGATCTGCTGTCAGGCGTGTTTTGCGAGAAGCAGATGTCACTAGTCCTGGTTCGGCAGCCTGCCGAGGCATTAAAACAGACGGGGCAGGTAAGGCTGCTGAAGCTGTTTCTTCTGCCAAGGGTGCACCTGGAGCTGGCACCGCCATTGTATCGATCTTGCAGGGGACGTGTAGTAAACCTGCTGGTTCACAGGGCACAGCTCAAGAAGAATCGCTAGCGCAGGCAGTTGCGATCGAATGGGATGCGAGAGTCAAAATTGCAGCACTGGAAGCCCAAAACAAAGTTGAAGAGGTACGTCTGATTCAGAATGCTTTGGTGAAGATGGCGGAGGCAAGGGAAAAGGGGGCTACAGACAGGACTCAGATTTACTATGACGCTTTAGTGAAGATGACCCAAGCAAAGGTTGACGGAGAGGTTGAAAAAGCTCGAATCAACCTTCAGGCAGAAATTGCTAGAGCCGATGCGATGGTGAAAGCGGAAGAACTTCGTCAATCTGGCAAAATCCGTGAGGCTGAGATTCTGTCAGACATGATTAAAACGGTTAATGAAACGCGGGAGAAAGGCGCTACAGAAAGGCTTATAATTCAAACGGAGGCTCTTCTGCAGATGACAAGAGCTAACAATGAAGTGGAAATGCTGAGGATTAGACAAGCTACAACGGTCAGGTGGATCAGTCTTATTGACTCAAGCGCCGGAACAGCTCTTGAAGGTATTTTCAACTTGGCTCGTGAAAAAGAAATTACTAAACGTGAGCTTGCAAGGATTGAAGCGGATATCAAAATTGCTGAGTTGCGAGCACGGCCAGCGTCTGATCCAGCCCTCAATCCCGGTAGTTCAAACCCGATCGCCTTGGTACAAAGCTGGGGAATGAATGTAGTTCCCTGTAAAGGTGTTCGTCAAGTTGCCATTCTTTTCGAGGCTCAGACTATTTGTGCTAGACCCAGTTCCTCTATTCGGATAGGTCGTTACCGTTATGATAAGCAGCGCGATCGACTCGTACGTCTCTAACGGCTGGTTTGACTAGTTCATAGAGCATGATCATCTAATTTTTCTCATGCCCACTAACGCTGCACAAAAGAATTCTAGTACAGCGTACTAGGCAGCTACTTGTTCAATTTTCCAACTACCCAAATAAGGAACAATTATGAAGCTCAAATCGACTCTCTCTATTCTTTTAACAACTCTCACACTGGCTACAACTTACGCTTATGCAGGTATCGCTGCTCCCCCAACAGTTGAAGATGGTGGAAGTGGGGAAGGCGAGGTGACTTCAACTTCTGTCAATTTTGTTTGTGGCACTGCACAAGGAGAACCAGCGACGTTACTGGAGGGTGACTCTACCCCAATGATCATCTGGAAGACCAAAGTTTTCGGAAAAAACTTTAAGCCTCAAGAGCGTTGCAACATTGTTGCCAACAAATTGAACCAGGCAATCAAATCCAGTGGAACCGACTGGGGTGAGCTGAACTTCGCTAGTGGAGAAGCAAAGGTCAACGGAAAAAAATATGCTGTGGTCTGTCTGATTAAGGGTGAAAGCATACCCTGCAATTCTAGGAATATGGTTTTCACTTTGCCGACACTTTCTCAGGCTGGCGATGCTATTAGCAAATTAAACAGTTTTAGCCTGGGTGTATCTGACTCGCCGTTAGAAAATTCGGGTTCCTCAGGACGCCAGTTTGCTAATGTAAGGTCTCTGATCCTTCAATTGAAGCAGCGTTAGTAATGCATAGAGTTCTGAGTCAGAAGGTAGACTCAGAACTTGAACGAGACCTGATACTCTTAAGCCTATACTTCGTGGGCTTAAAAGTATCAGGTCTCAGAAAAAATACAAGTTTTTCGATCTACCTAGAGGGATATGATTGTGTGCTGCAGGTTCTAGTATTAGCGACTTTTATTGTTAGTGTAATAAGTCTTAACTTGAATGTAATAAGCCAAAAATCAGGATTTTTTGTCTCTAAAGCTAATAAAACTTCTATCTCTTGCTCAAGCAAATATTCGTCAATTAATAGTATTTCTCGTGCAGTCACAGTGCGAATTTTGTCTGAAAAAAGCAGCGGTTCAGGTGTTTTAGTTAATCGTAAAAATAAAACCTATGTTGCGGTTACAAGCGATCATGTTATCGCTCAGACAAAAAATCACTCTTTTCAAATCTTGACTCCTGATGGATTAACTCATGCTGCCTACCTTTACCAGACTTCTACTAATAAAGAAATAGATGTGGCCTTTGTCAAATTTACTAGCGATAAATCTTATCAGGTAGTTGCTATAGGAAATGAGACGGACCTTGCTATTAGTGCTCCAGTTTATGCTGCTGGTTTCTTCAACTGGCATCGAATTGGTAAAAATGCTGTTGAAAATACTCGAAATTGGGGAGAGAAGGCCTTTCACTTAACTAGTGGAATAGTTAGCATGTTGCCTGCTCAGTCATTAGCGAGAGGCTATCAACTTGGTTATAGCAATGAGGTACGCTCAGGTATGAGCGGCGGTCCAGTATTAGATCAATGCGGTCAACTAGTTGGAATTAACGGCAAGGGAAAACATCCCTGGCAGGGAATCAAGGCTTATCGGTTTGCCGATGGAACATTTCCAGCGACGGAGATGTTCCATCAGATGGAATCTTTAAGTTGGGCAATTCCTGTATTTAGAATACGGCAAGAAAGACCAGATCTTTTTCAGTAAATTGTAGGGCTAAGGTGCGGTAAATTATGCAGTATGAAGTGTTACAAGCTGGTTCTCAGTTAGCATTAGCTATCGGAACGATAGCAATTCAATTGGCAGCATTGCAGATGAGTACTTTAGCTGAACCATTACCTACTCTTGTCCAAGCAGTGGAAGAGGCTAAGGCTGTAGAATGCTTACCTCTTAACAAGCTTCCAGAAGGCAGCAATCCATCTGAAAGCCCGTTGCGACGTGCTGTTACTGTACGCATTGAAACTCGAGGCAAGAATAATAACCTAGATGTCGGTTCTGGGGTAATTATTAGACGTGAAGATCCTACTTCAGAGAATGAGCTTTATACTTATACAGTCTTAACGGCAGATCATGTTGTTGCTAGTAGCAAATGGGCAAGGTTAAATATTTTTGCCCCTAACTTTCCTGAGGAACTGAAAAAGAACAGCAGTCTTACTTATTTAAATGCCTCAGTCAATCTTTTTACTTGCGATGGGCAAAAGGTTGAACTAAAAACTTCTTCTGGCAAAGTAAATGTACTTGCAACTCGACTTCGAGAGAATGCTGGTGCTGACGAAGGAGGAGTCGATTTAGCATTATTAGTCTTTGAGAGTTCAAAACGTTATCCAGTTGCTACGCTTGCTAATCAATTTGTGGCTCAGCTAGGTGAGGCAACAAGCATCAATGGTTGGCCCAATTTAATTGATAAAACAGGAGTCATTCCTGAAAGACTATCTCAAGGCAGGGTTGACGCTTACGATAGACTTGACCTTATCGGTCGACCCAACGTTAATGGCTACACTCTATTCTTCTACAGAGCTGATCCTAGTCCTCTGGGAGGTATGAGTGGTGGTCCAGTTTTTAATAGCGACGATTTAGTTATAGGAATTTATGGTCGTGGCGAAGAAGCAAGACGCTACCCAACAACAGTGATTAAATCACAAGTTATCCCGGAGGGTGATGAGGCCGGATTGTCTGCGGCAATTCCTATTACTACCTTAACTAATCAACTCACTGCAAAAATAGGAACTCCTGGAGGAGGCAGAACAAACCTGCTGATCTCTACTCGTGTTTCACAGCCTCTAAAAGAATTCTTGCAAAAACGAGCAACTGCTGCTTCCGCGACCGATGAAGATTTGAAGAAAGGTTGTGAGGAAGCTGGAAAAACTGCCGAAGCAACTGCAGAGGCTTGTCATGGATATGGGTTACTTCTCCTCGATCCAAAGAATAGTAACTCTCGAGAAGCGATCACAGCATTTACACAAGCAATTAATCTTAGTCCAAACTATGTTGAAGCTTATGTAAGTAGAGGGGATGTTTCCATTGCGTCCAGTCGAACAGCAAACCAAAATGAAAGGCTGAAGTATGAAGATAAAGCTTTAGCTGATTATCAGCAAGCAGTGAAAATAAGTGAAGCTACCAATAACCCAAGTACCGGCTTATATCTTAGGCTGGCGAGGCTGCTTGCCAGACGTTCTTTTGATCAAGAGGCAGAGAAGTACTTTGAAAAAGCGGTCAAGCTATCTCCAAGTGATCCCTCTATCTTGGTTCAACAAGGCTCATTCTTTTATAGAAGAGATCGGTTTGAAGCAGCAAAACAAAGTTGGAATCAGGCAGTCAATATTTCTACAGAGCAGGTAAGCACTAATTCAGCGATTGCGGCAACGCTCTATCTAATTAACAAAAACAATAGTCAGGATGAAGCCTTGGTCTACTGGGCTAAAGCTTTAGAGCCTGATTCTGATGGTTATACAAACCTGGAAGCCCTTCGAGCAGTTGCAGCTTCTATGTATGGTCTTGGTGTAAGAGATCAAGGCGTTAATTTTTTTGAAGAACTCCAAGAGCGAGCTGGGAGAGTAGTTGAAAATAAACCGCTTCTATATCGGAAGGGGCTTAAGCGAGAATTTGAGAAAGCGATAAGACAGTTTACAAATACTCCTGAGAAGCCTGAGGAAGTCTTAGCGCGATTGAATGAGGTGGTCACAATAAATCCTGATAATCCAGAAGGATATGTTGACGTAGGTAACTACTACTCGGAGCAAAGGAGATGGCAGGAAGCAGTTGATAAATACACACAGGCTATACAGAGATTAAAGCAAAAAATCAGCCTTTCACCTAACGAGCAGCCTGATAATAGAATTGTTAAAAAACGTACGGCTGAAATTTACCAAAAGCGTGCTGAGTCATATACAAGGCTCGGCTCGAATAAACTTGCTTTAGAGGATCAAAAGGAATCTAATGTTTTAACGATGCAAGCATATGCTCAGCAGCCACAAGGAAACGGAGGAGAACAAAAGCCTGAATTACCAGTTAATCTTTCCTCTGCCGAATTCTTCTGCCTGCCCAGCGCACAGGAAACTCGCCGTCCTCAAGGAAACGTTCCTCTAATTCGTTGGCGGTCCACAACTTTTGCTTCTTGGGGGTATAGTCCAGAAACCCGCTGTCAGCAAATCACTGCCAGACTAGAACAATACAAAACCACCCTGAGACAAGAACCAGAGCGAATTACTCATGGCTTAATGAATAAACGCCCTGTTCTTTGTCTTGCTCCTACCGTTATTGCTGCTCGTCAACGTAATTGTCCTGCAGGCAGTGTTCTTCTACTTAACTTGGAGCCTAACGAATCCAATAGTGAAGCTGTTCTAACAGAATTCAAAGTTGGTATCCAGAAATTTCTCCAAAGCTCTCCTGATTTTGCTGGTCCAACTCTGACTAAAGTCAAGGAATTGCCTAAGCCCCAGACCGATAGTGCGAAACCATTTGTTAAGTCTTCTATTGCTAAACCTGAACTTGCGCCAAAACCTGAATTCTCTAAATAGAGAAGCACACAGATTATTCTGTTCTTCAGCTTAAGTGAAGTCAGATAACTAAAACCATAGCCACAATGCACTTCACCTGGAAAAAGTAGTTTAAACACTGTACAGAACAATTAGTGTAGTAGTTGCAATAGCTCTCATGTTTTACTTGAATGAGTGTTTCTTAGATGAGTATTATTCGATCGCTTGTACTGCTAGTAGCTACAGCTTTCAGCTCAACAGTCTTGTCCCCGTATTCTACTCCCCCTGTCATTGCCCAAGGAGTGCCAAAAGCAGAATGCCGCAGTGACTATGGGCAAATTGCCTGTGGCTACAACTGCATCTCAGATTATGGAAAAGTTAAATGTGCCGAATGGCCTGGAGGAGTCTGCAAGGCAGACTATGGTCAGGTTGTTTGTGGACCACCTGCTCCCGAAGGATGGCTTGTCCGTTACAGCAATTCATCTAACACCGGAGTTTATGGCGCATGGGCAATACAGATCGGCAATTGGAGCGGCATTTTACGAATGCAAGGTACGACTGGACGCTTAGTGCTAACCCAGGGGCGTGCTGCCATTGAACAAAGAATGGCTTTGATGCCCACAAACGACGGGTATATGCTTCAGGGAAGCATTTCAGCAACCTATGTGCGTACTCCATACTATGCCGATAACTTATACGTTAGTCAGTTCAAGAAGGGAACAACTACTGTCAAGAGCTGTGATACCAACAGAAACTGCACCTCTGCAACATTGGTTTACTTAGGAAAATAATCGGTTTTCTACCTGATGATTCAGTAGTTAAACCTATAAGGAAATTTCTTTCTATTTACATCTCCTGACCCCTAAACCGCTGCTGGGTAAGGATTCTGGCTTTGACCACAAAATTAATTTTTTGTTGCCAGCTTGTGTCATAAGCTTGTAACGTTCACGGTGCCATTGGCATAGCAATTGACACAAGCTGATTGTTTCTGACACAGATGTAGAAAACCTAAAGCTGCGACTTATATAGAGGCTCAGTGTAAAGGAGCTAAATGAGATGAGTCTTTCTAAGCGAGGCGGTGCAAGACAAGGTGGTGGACGTAAATCTTCGTGGCTAAATCAGCCTACCTGTACTGTGCGAGTCCCTGAGGTGTTCGCTCAACTGATTCTTGAGATTGCTCAAAAATTAGACCAAGGGAGTGAGGATGAGCTTGTTGTTAACTTGAAAGCACAAGCCTTAGTACATCAAACTAAAAGGTCTAAACTCCTCCTTTCTGATGTACCGATTTACAGTCGTGGTGGGCAGCAAGTTGTGCGTTTGCAGGATTTGTTAGGTGCCTGCCAATCAGCTTTAGAAGCAGGCGGTAAGTAGGGGTATAGAGGCGACCGTTATTAAGCGACCCGCGCCGCATTGGACTTGCTCGATCTTGGGGTTCTTTCTGATGCGTAGAGGCGTGCTCCCAATAACAAAAATTGCTATTTTTGGTTGTTGTGAGTACAACGGTAGTAGATGCATTGCGGAGAGGGATGACCTATGAATGTTTCACTCACGTCAGAGCTGGAGAAGTATGTCAGCGAGAAGGTAGCTAGTGGTTTGTACCACTCTGCCAGCGAGGTGATCCGTGAAGGCTTACGCCTGCTCAAAGATCAGGACGCTTTGCGGGAAATCAGGCTCAATGAATTGCGGCAGCAAATACAGGAAGGCCTTGATAGTGGGGAATCTCAGCCTCTCGATATCGAGGATGTCATTGATCGGGGCAGAAAACGTCGTGCTCAGCGCAGCAAAGCTAGCCACCAGGTTTGATCAGCATGGGTAGATTGGTGGTCAGGCCGCAGGCGCTGACAGATTTGGACGACATTTTTGACTACATCGCTGACGACAGCCTTGACCGTGCGATCGCATTTCTTAGGAATCTCTACCAGCAAATGGAGACGTTAGCTGCCAACCCAGGCATCGGGCGTCGCCGTGATGCCTTGTTACCTGGACTGCGGAGCTTGCCGTATGGCAACTACCTGATTTTCTATACTCCTCTGGATGATGGGGTTGATATTGTGCGTGTGCTCAACGGGGCCAGGGATCTAGAAGCGTTGTTTCAGAATGAGGCGCTGTAATCTTCAGGGCGCTGCCTTTCTTTGAGGTAAAGGTAATGACGGCTGATCGCTCTATTTCTGGGGAACCTTAAAGAAGGCAAAGCCAGAACTGATTCAGCAACGTGATTGGCAGAGGGTATGACAGCAGCATGGGGTATGACACCGTTCCTGGCAATTAAGTACCACATCGCCTGAATGCTGCTCACAGCCTAACTTTTAGACTGTGATCTTGCCGCTTTTGCTCAACGTTGATGCACAGCAGCAGCGACGCAAGCGTTGAGGAGCAGAGCGATTGATAATTTCTGCTCATCATCTTGTGAGGCTTGTACCGTTGCCGGGACGGCAGAAGTGCGACGACGGAATCGGACTTTGGAGACCTTAAACCCTGCGGGATTAGGGGTTGAGCCGACATAGAGGCAAAAAGGTGCCAGATGACCTAGAAGCCTTACCTGGACTGAGTTTGAAAAAAGCAATGATCTGTTGTCTTCAAAGCAGCACTATTGCTTGTACAGCAGCAGGGCAGCGGCAGAATGAGGGTTCTAGAGGTGCCTTGCAACGAAGGAATCGACCTTTGAGCCATGTGCCAGTTGGAGCATTTAGTCCAAAAGCTGTCCAATGCTCAAATGAAGGGCAGGTGAAATTTGTACTGGCACCTTTTTGGCCGTATGTCGGCTTAACCCCTACTTAGTCCAAAAGGAGTCCAAGCTCTATGTAGTACGTTTTTGGACTAATTGGCTCCACTTATCGCTGCCCTTATGCCATCGACAACGTCTTGAGCTTTGTTTTGAAGCCCGCCGCTACGAGAACAGCAGGTAAAGGGAAATAGCCTTAGCGTAATTTTCTGTACAACTACTCATTTAACCCTAAGTTTAAGTATCTTAGTCGATTTCTGCATCAATTGTGATTGAGTCACTTGGCTCGAATCGATCATTAGTAGTAGAGTTGATTTTTAGCATTTTATTAATTGTTTCCTTTAACGCTTCAACTTGCCCACGTTTGTATTCAATCTGTGAATCTTTAGCTTGTAATTCCGCACGGTACTTTGACTCCAGTTTCCACAGGGTTGCCTGATAATGTTCTTTTACAAAATTTTCCACACTAGACTTATCAAATTCTGTTGAGCCACTATAGCGGTTATCAGCCTGATGCAGTACAATTCACATAGTTTTGTGCTTTCAGTTCATAACCCCTATGAAACCTTACTCACTAGACTTGCGTCAAAAAGTTGTTGATGCCTATGAATCCGGTGGCATTTCACAACGTAAG
>JBGTJW010000702.1:0-15720 GCA_041744955.1 Stenomitos sp.
AGCGGGCGATCGTAGTTGTGTTGCCCCAGAAGATTTTTTTCTGTCCCTGGTACCAACGCAGCTTCAGCGGTTGCTGGATGGAGAAGGGCGAAGGCAGGAGGCAGAAGGCAGAGGGCAGGAGGCAGAAGGCGGAGAGCAGAAGGCAGAGGGCAGAAGGCAAGAGGCAGAAGACTCTAATAAAACGCCACTCCCGACTCCCCACTCCCGACTCCCCACTCCCCACTCCTCGATCGCCTGGTTAGCTCGCTTCCACACAGTTCTTCTCGGCGGCGCACCTGCCTGGTCAGACTTGCTCGATCGTGCCAGAAGCCAGCGCATCCGGCTTGCCCCCACCTACGGCATGACCGAAACTGCGTCCCAAATTGCCACTCTCAAACCAGACGACTTTCTCAACGGACAGACCAACGCTGGACACGTCTTGCCCCACGCCCAAATCACCATTCGCAATCCATCCGGCAACCTTCTGAAGACAGACCACATCGGTCACATCACCATCCAGGCAAAATCACTCGCCTGGGGTTACTATCCAGAGTTTTCAGACAATTGTTGTCGATCAGAAGTGACAACACCAACCAACCAACCAGCAACAGATGCATTAGCCCCATGTCAGAACTCATGTTCGGGGGGTTTGGGGGAGTTAGGACCCCAAGCGGCGGGGGACCGGGGGGAAGTCCCCCGGACACAATTTCTCAACGAAGCCGAAATGCTCGTACACTACAACTTTCGAGGAAGGGAAAAAGTTTTTCAAGCCGATGACTTAGGCTTTTTCGACGCTGAAGGCTACCTCCACATCGTCGGGCGGCAAAGCGACAAAATCATCACAGGTGGCGAGAACGTTTTCCCAGCAGAAGTCGAAGCCGCCATTCGATCGACCGGGCTGGTACAGGATGTCTGCGTGATCGGCGTGAGCGATCGCCATTGGGGGCAAGCCATCACAGCCGTTTACACCCCCATCAACGCCGACATTCTCCCCACAAGCATCCAAACAGCCTTAAGTGACACCCTCAGCAAATTCAAACGTCCCAAACACTGGCTTGCCGTCGATCGCCTGCCTCGCAACGCTCAAGGCAAAGTCAATCGACCCCAGGTAGAGGCGATCGCTCAGATGGCGTTGCCCACCGTTCCAACCATTGGCTAAGCTCTAGCGGCAGCGATCGACGTTTGCGAGTGCCTGGATCAATGCAAACGTGGCGCGTCTGGGCATTGCTCAGCGATCGCTCCAACTTGCCCTCCAAAAACACAGCATAGGCAATCTCAAATTCGCTCTCCTGTAGTTGTTTTGGAGCTAAGTGAACCACTAGACGATCGCCACAGAACATAGGACGAAAGAAATCCACATTGGCATGGGCGATCGGCAACGCCACGCTAACCCCGCTAAAAAAAGCCCTTAAATCAATCCCCGTTGCTGCCAACGATGCCTCATACGCCTCATGGCAAAGCGTCAACACATTCGCAAAGTAGACCACTCCCGCCGCATCCGTATCGTTAAACCGTACTGTCCGTTGGTAGGTGAAAGGCATGGGGGAAGGGGTGAGGGGTGAGGGGGAAGGGGTGAGGGGTGAGGGAGTGAAGGAGTGAAGAGGTGAAGGGGTGAGGGAGTGAGGGAGTGAAGTTCTGAGTCGTATTTTGTGTTGCTTTGCTAGAGAGTTTAGGGTTAGTTTTGACAACTGATTGCTGAAAGCTGATCGCTGAAAGCGAGGTGGAAGGGTGAAGAGATGAGACGTTAGCGATCGCAATTAACTGAGCGCAATCAACGCAAAGCCTCTTGCCTTCGGCATCTCTGTTAACAAAGGAGAATGAGGGAACTTGGCTTCGTACAAGGATCTGCCACTTCCATGCTTTCAATTGGTATTAAAACTCAAAACTCAAAACTCAAAACTCAAAACTTTCCCCCCTCCCCACCCACACAGTTGCCGCAACATACCTACCAAAACTCTCTACACTAGAGATTGGACAATGACGCAAGGAGAATTGCATGACAGAGCCACTGTCCGCTCGTGAATTATTCCGGGCTGCTTACGAAAACCGCTACACCTGGGACTCCAACTTCCCCGGCTACAGCACCGACATCACGGTCAAGCAAGGCGATCGGCTTTACACTGGCAAAGCCCACATCAACCACGATCTCACCTATGACATTACCGATGTCTCTGATGAGCAAGCCCAAGATTTAATCAAAGGGCAAGTCTGGGAAATCGCCGTTCACCGCGTCCGCAAGCCGTTTGAAGAAACTCACGGCAAGAATATCTTTGAACTGGGCGAAACCGATGAAACCGGAGCCGTCGCGATCGCCGTCAGCGGCAAGGCAATGGGCGATGGTTACAAAGTGCGCGACAACGTTGTTTCCCTGGTGCATCGCCACATTCACGGTGTTGTCGTAACCATCAATACCTTCAGCACGATCGACACTGGCGAAGGCTATCTTGCAGAACGCTACGATTCGGTCTACCGCGATGCCAACACGGATGAGCTTAAAAGCTCCAGCCAATCTGAAGACACCTACGAAAAAATTGGTGGCTACTACATCATTACGCGCCGGGTCATCACAGAAGACAAACAAGGGGAAACCGTTATGACTGAGTATGGCTTCTCTAACATTAAACTGCTGGCACCCGTTGCGGTGTGAGGGAGGAGGGAGGAGGGATGACACTCTGAAGTTGCTGCCGCTGCTTCTTAGGAGATCTCTTGTAAACAAACTACCCGCTGTTTTCGACTTCGCTCAACCAGCTTGTACCCTGAGCGGAGTCGAAGGGTAGAATCTCTGCCGGAAATCTCCTTACGCCTCACACCTCTCCCCTTACCCCTTTCCGCTACGATCGAGATCAAACCACAACCAACACGTCATAGGTGAATCATGGCTGAAACATTAGAACTAACTCCAGTCAACGTCGAAACCGTACTGGATGAAATGCGCCCCTACCTGATGGCAGACGGCGGCAACGTAGAACTGGTCGAAATCGACGGACCGATTGTCAAACTGCGATTGCAAGGTGCATGTGGCTCCTGCCCCAGTTCCGCTATGACCTTGAGAATGGGCATCGAGCGTCGTTTGCGCGAATTTATTCCTGAAATCGCTGAAGTTGAACAAGTCATTTAAAGGCAAAAGGCAAAAGGTAAAAGTATCGCTTCCTTTTGCCTTTCTACTTTTTACTTTTACCTTCCTTACTCTATGCCCCATCCCCTTTACGTTGCTTTTATCTGGCATCAGCACCAGCCGCTCTACAAAAGTCGGGTCGATCGACCAACACTTTTGGCTGGGCAATATCGTTTGCCCTGGGTGCGGCTGCATGGGACAAAGGATTACCTTGATCTAGTGCTGCTGCTGGAGGAATACCCCAAGCTGCATCAGACAGTGAATCTTGTCCCTTCGCTGCTGCTGCAAATCGAGGATTATGTAGCGGGAACGGCGTTTGATCCCTACCTAACCGCCGCACTGCTGCCCACAGAGCAACTGAAGCCAGAGCAAAAAGCCTTTGTGGTGGAGCATTTTTTTGACGGTAACCACCATACGTTGATTGATCCCCATCCTCGCTATGCCGAGCTTTACTACCAGCGGCAGGATAAAGGACGCGATTGGTGCTTAGAAAACTGGCATCTACAAGACTTTGGTGACTTGTTGGCGTGGCATAACCTTGCGTGGATTGACCCGCTCTTTTGGGATGATCCAGAGATTGCTCAGTGGTTAGAGCAGGGCAAGGACTTTACGTTGGGCGATCGCCAGCGCATTTACTCCAAACAGCGCGAGATCCTCAGCCGCATTGTGCCCCAACACCGCAAAATGCAGGATGCTGGGCAGCTAGAAGTGATCACGTCGCCCTATACCCATCCCATTTTACCACTGCTGGCAGATACCGACGCGGGACGGGTAGCAGTTCCCAACATGACGTTGCCCACGCAGCGCTTTCAGTGGGCGGACGATATACCCCGTCACCTGAAGAAAGCCTGGACAATGTATGAGGAGCGTTTTGGTCGATCGCCCCGTGGCTTGTGGCCCTCAGAACAATCGGTCAGCCCTGCTGTTTTAGCCCCGATCGCTAAAGAAGGCTTCCAATGGATCTGTTCGGATGAAGCGGTGCTGGGCTGGAGCCTTAAGCACTTCTTCCATCGGGATGGGTCAGGCAATGTGTCTGAACCCGATTTGCTGTATCGTCCCTATCGGCTGGAGACACCGGATGGCGATCTCGCGATCGTCTTTCGGGATCATCGCCTGTCTGACCTGATCGGCTTCACCTACAGCGCGATGGAACCCAAGCAGGCAGCCAGCGATCTGGTGGGACATTTGGAAGCGATCGGACGATCGCTCAAAGCACAGCAGCCCAGTGATAGTACAGCGCTCGAAGCACCGCGGCTAGTAACGATCGCACTGGATGGCGAGAACTGCTGGGAGTATTACCCCCAAGATGGCATTCCCTTCTTGCGATCGCTTTACGAAACCCTCAGCCATTCGACCGACATTCAGCTTGTCACCGTTTCCGAATTTCTCGACCAGTTTCCACCCACCGAAACCATTCCCGCAGCCCAGTTGCACAGCGGTTCGTGGGTAGACGGCAACTTCACCACCTGGATTGGCGACCCTGCCAAAAATCGCGCCTGGGACTTGCTAACAGAAGCCCGACAGGTTTTGGCAAATCATCCCGAAGCCACAGAAGAAGCAAACCCAGCCGTGTGGGAAGCGCTTTACGCAGCAGAAGGCTCTGATTGGTTTTGGTGGTTTGGCGAAGGGCATTCCTCCAACCAGGATGCCATTTTCGATCAGCTTTTTCGAGAGCATCTTGCTGCCATCTATCAAGCGTTGAATGAACCCATTCCTGCTAACGTCCTCCGTGCAGTGGAGGCACATACAGAAGGGGGCGATCGTGCCCCTCAAAGCTTCATCCATCCCTTTATTGATGGGCGTGGTGATGAACAAGATTGGGATAAAGCCGGTCGAATTGAAATTGGCGGCGCACGGGGCACCATGCATCGCAGCAGCGCCATTCAACGGCTCTGGTATGGCGTAGACCACTTGAACTTCTACCTGCGCTTAGACTTCAAAGCAGGGGCAGCACCGGGAAGCGATTATCCACCCGAACTCAATTTGCTCTGGTTTTACCCCAATGAAACCATGCACAATAGCCCTGCCCCCTTTGTAGACCTACCCGATGAAGCGCCCCTAAACTATCTGTTTCATCATCATTTGGGCGTTAACTTGCTCACTCAAACACTCTGGTTTCAAGAAGCTGGAGAAGATCACCGCTGGCAGTCACGCATGACCCGCGCCCAGATTGGCTTCGATACCTGTCTGGAATTGGCGATTCCCTGGGCAGATTTGCAAATTCAACCCGATTGGTCGCTGCAACTGGTCGTGGTCTTGTCAGACAGTGGACGTTATCGAAGCTACCTGCCAGAAAATGCACTCCTGCCGATCGGTGTACCGTAGTCAAGGTTCACGTTTTGAGTGCTTGGTGATGCTAGTGGCTTGAGAGCACTCATTGATCTCCGACCTTGTTCCGGTGCGTTGGGGTTGTTAGCCTGCTTGCCGATTACGAGTATCTTCCATATAACGACGTAAGATCGAATGAATCAGGGTTTTACAGTCCGTTTCCTGTGATTGATACCACTCCACGACCTCAGCATCTAACTGGATTAGGCTGCGGGCTTGGTTTGCTGGAATTCTCAGCGTTGCATTTTCAAAGAATGCTTCAGTTAAAGGTGGAATCTCCGAGTAGTCAATTTCTTCATCGGTCATCGCTTCTAGAGCTGCCCAATCAGTACGTGAGATATTGTTCGAGTCGTTAACGCTCATATCGATTTGCCTTTCGTGCGGAAATAATACGAATCACGTTAGCTTGCCGTTCTGTCCAAACAACGACCGCCACACCGTTCTGCAAGAAGCCGGTTCCGATCCAGCGATCTTCGCCATAGTCAAAGCGTTCATCAGGCTCAATTAGCATGGGACTGTCAAACATCTCAGGAACATCTGCAAAATCAATGCGGTGATTGCGAATATTTGCGAGATTTTTGGCTTCATCCCACTCAAACTGCATGTAAAAACGGATAAACGCTGAACAGGCTCACGTATTATTATCTCGCATTCTACAAAGTAGGACTGATTTCACGAGCTACTGAAATCGGCTTGGATCAACCGTCCCTGAACTGGTGGAAAATACAGTCGTTCCTATCACCTGAATCGGTAGATCACCTCAACGGAGGCTGATTTAGCCGATCGCTATAGAACTTGTGTTACACCGCAATTCTACTTACTCAAGATCTCTAGCGCGATCGCCTGCGCTTGTGGCATTTGTCCATAGGTAAACACATAAGGAATTTCAGGCGCTAACTTCGGCAAAAACTGATCGAGCACGTAGGGGCTGCCATAAATAACTAATGCCAGCAGTTGATCAGTCTCAACTAGAAAGTGAAACCAGTCAGTAGCAGTTTGAGTTAACCCAGCGCTGCCGCGAAACGGATTGCCGCGAATGAAAAGCTGTAGCAACGTGGGCTGCCAGCTTTTTGTGTCAGCGTCTAGCGCGATCGCAGGCGTATGACGATCGATCAGTTGAAGTGTATAACCAAGTGACTGAGGCAGGGCGATCGCTGGAGTCTGCTGCCCTAGCGCCTTACATGCCAACGCATCATCGACCACAATGAGATTACGGCGATCGTGCGACCAGCGCGGGCGATCGAGTCGGGAATCAGTCGGACAATGCACCCGCATCGAATCTTGCAGAATGTTGGTAACGGTTGCCTGTGCCTGTGGCTGCGCTAACAGAGAGACAACGGTTTGCGCTTCAACACCAGTAGGAGTCTGCGTTTCCCAGGCGTGGGACGTGTCACCTTCAACAGCATTACCACAGACTTTCTGCTTGGCTCGCCAGAGACGTTCCACCGAAGCCTGAATGCGCTCTGCGGAAATGCGTCCCGTTTCTACAGCGTCACAAACTGCCTGAATCGCACCTGCGGGATCAAGCGGCATCAAAAGCACATCTGCCCCTGCTTCCACAGCCAGCACGGCAGCTTCGTTGGCACCATAGCGGTTCGCAATGGCTCCCATGACCAGTGCATCGGTGACGATCAAGCCATCAAAGCCGAGGGATTGCCGCAATGCCTGGGTCAAAATGCAGTGAGAAAGGGTGGCTGGAAAATCTGGGTCAAGGGCAGGAATCTGCAGATGAGCGCTCATAACGGCATCCACACCCGCCGCGATCGCGGCTTTGAATGGCGGTATTTCTACTTCAGTGAGACGTTCGATTGAATGGTTCAGGACGGGTAACTCGAAATGAGAATCAACGGCTGTATCGCCGTGACCCGGAAAATGCTTGGCAGCCGTCAACACGGGATGCCGTTGCGCGCCCCGCAGAAATGCTGTGGTGAGTTGGCTCACGATCGCCGACGTTTCACCAAACGCCCGCACATTAATGACCGGATTGGCAGGATTGTTATTGACATCGACAGTCGGAGCCAGCACCCAATTTAGCCCGATCGCCCGTGCTTCTTGGGCAGTCGTGGCTCCCAGTTGCTCGGCATAGCGATCCGCGCGATCGGGAAACTGTTGTGCCACTGCCGCCAATGCCATCGGTGGCGGAAACCAGGTCGCACCAGAAAAGCGCTGCCCCACACCTTCTTCAACATCCGCTGCCATCAGTAACGGAATGCCTGCCCAGGCTTGAAGCTGCTGCGTGCGTAACGCCAATTCCCCCGCACTGCCGCCCAGCAAAATCACGCCGCCAACCCCCAGGTCTCGAATCCAGTGCTGTAGTGTCTCTGCGGTCGGCTCCCAAAGCGGGTACTGAATCTGATGGTCAAACAGATAGCCCGATGTCCGCACTACCACCATTTGAGCAACCTGCTCGGTCAGCGAAAGCGTTTCGATGCTGGGAAGAAGGGGCTGCATAAGAGGAAGTGAGGGGTGAGGGGTGAGGGGTGAGGGGTGAGGCTAAAGGATGAATGATAAAGGATAAAGAGTCACCTTAAGATAAGCAGCAAACTGGGCGTTTTGCCCTTTGCCTTTTACCTTCTGCCTTCTGCCTTCTGCCTTCTGCCTTTTGCCTTCTACCTTCCACCATTACTCCTCTTCCACAAGGTCGGATGGTTCCGATCGCTCACGTTCCTGGCTCAGGCGATTAAGCAACGACAGCACTTTGTCGCCACGCTCCAGAGAGCTGTCTTCTAAAAACAGCACTTCGGGGGTGCGACGGAGGCGAATGCGTTGACCCAGCTCACTCCGAACGAAGCCAGTAGCAGATTTCAGCCCTGCCATTGTTTCGGCTTTGGCTTCGCTGGTGCCATAGATGCTGACAAAGATTTTGGCGTGCTGCAAGTCTCCAGCAACCTGAACATCCGTCACGCTGACGATACCGGCACCCACACGATCGTCCTTAATGCCAGAGAGCAACATCTGGCTGACCTCGCGCTTAATCAGCTCGGCAACGCGCTCAATCCGACGACTCGTAGCCATAACAAACCTACCTTTTGATGTGTACGTACTGCTTAGAGCCGCTATTGCGTCATCCTTACAGCCGTGAGAATGCTTAAGTCAGCCCAACGCCCAACATGGCACGCAGCGTAAAGCCAAGGAAGACAAAGGCTGCAATAAAGGTGCCAATCAGGGCGATCGCAGTCACTGGATTCTTCAGCAGCGGCGCGAGGGGCTTCAGTGCGTTCAGAAAGACACCCAGAATGATACCAGTGAGAAAAATCGGGTACTTAGAAACGGTGTTCCAGAAGTTTTGCATAAGCTTTGAGGAGAATGGCGCAGCCGTGCGTCAAGTCAGGTCGTGAAGAGCATTATCGTTTCATTTTACTGGACTTTCGCTAAAGCACTCCATGCGGAAGTGAATCAAGCGACTCTTTGTAGGGTGAGGGGTGAGGGGTGAGGGGTGGAAGGGTGGAGGGTGGAGGGGTGGAAGGGTGAGAAAGTGGAAGGGAGCAGGGAAAGGGTGGGTTTTGCATTCAAAGTGTTGCTCCTGACCGCTGACCGCTGACTACTGACCGCTGACTACCGACCGCTGACTACTGACCGCTAACCGCTGACCGCTGACCGCTGACCGCTGATAGCTGATAGCTGACTACTGACCGCTGATAGCTGACCACTGAAAACTTGCTTCCACATTGAAAAACGCCTCTATGATGGTTGAATGCAAACTCGACTCCCGCCACGACTGCATCCCCGCCCGTTTTTAAAGTGGGCTGGTGGCAAAGGGCAACTCATTCAACAATACAGCGCACACTTTCCCAAACGGTTTTCGACGTACTACGAGCCGTTTTTGGGTGGTGGTGCGGTTTTTTTTCACCTGTTGCCCGATCGATCGCACCTGATGGACATTAACCCTGAATTGGTGAATGTTTATACGTGCGTTAGAGACCAGGTTGAGGCGTTAATTGCTTGCTTAAAAGTGCATCGCGATCGCCATTGTGCGGACTATTACTATCAGGTTCGTGCAAGCGTGGGTGGTTCACCACTGGAACGTGCGGCACGGTTCATTTATTTGAATAAAACGTGTTTTAACGGTCTTTATCGAGAGAATTCTAAAGGGCTTTTTAATGTGCCGATCGGCAGCTACAAAAAGCCAACCATTTGTGATGATGAGCTGCTGTATGCCACTTCAGCCGCACTGCGATCAACGCACATTGAGTCAGGTTCCTTTGAAGCCGTCTTGCATCATGCCACCACCAGCCATGATTTTGTTTATCTCGATCCGCCGTATCATCCCCTTAGTGCAACCAGCAAGTTCACGTCTTACAATCGCTATGCGTTTACAGAAGCAGACCAAATTCGACTGCGAGACACCGTTGTCACACTGGCAAACCGTGGCGTGAAGGTAATGCTTTCAAATTCGGATTGTCCGTTTATTCGCGATCTCTATCAAGATTTTACGATGCATACGATCGTTGCTTCCAGAGCAATCAATTCCAACGCTGAAAAACGCGGCAAGATTACTGAAGTTTTAGTGACTTCCTATTAGTGAATAGTTAGTCAAATCGCTTGATTGAATGTAGGTTAGCTGGGTGTAAATGTGAGCGATCGCTCGGCGGTTGTCAAATCATTTTCGTTTACGTCTAGCCGTAAGGCTCTGCCCGTCGGACCAACAATCAAGCGAGGCAGAGTTTTGTGATCCACAACCTGCATGGTGGTCATGTTGTAGGTCGTGTAGCGGGTGGCATCCGCAGCCAAATCAACATCAATGACCGTCAGCGTTTTGAAGGGTTGAAGGTTGCTATTGAGTAATGGGCGTGGACCAGAACCTAACGCGCTGGTATGAAGCAATTCGAGCTTGCCGCTATGAGCGGGATAGTAGGCGTGATCGTGTCCGCTGATATAGGTATGCACGCGATATTTCTCAAGCAGTGCCCGCAGTTGGTCGGCAGGAGCAAGAATTTCGCCAAGTTCATCCCGTCCCACGGCTACGGCGTAGAGCGGCAAATGCCCGATCGCCATCCGCATTTTGGCAGACTGCGCTGTGGCACTCGCCAAACTTTTTTCTGCCCAGGCTATCTGTTCGGGCGGCATGCGTGAGGTAGAAGCATCCCAGACCAGATAGAAAATATCTTTGTGCTGAAAGGTGTAGTAGAACGGAAAACCGGCGCGATCGACAAACTGGAGATTGGGGTTATGGGCAGGCGCATTCCAGTACGCGGCAGCCGCCTCTCGCTCACGGCTAAACAAAAACTTGCCGCCGATCGACAGCGCCCCTGAAGCATCGTGATTGCCGATCGTAAAGCCAAAGGGTAGACCCGTTTTACGCAGCGGTGCGCCAACGTGTTGGTCAAACCCATCCCACATTGCCTGAATTTCTGCTGGGCTAAGGGAGGGCGCTTGACCCGCAACCATATCGCCACCACTCAGCACCACATCGGGTTCCCAGCCAGGAATAAGGGCGACCGCTTTGTGTACTTCCGCTTCATAGGTTGTGGAGCCGTACGCGCTGTTTAAGTCACTGATGACCACAATCCGTACATCCCCACGTACTGGGGCAAACAACCCTTTCGGCGCGATCGCAGTTTTGGCAGCGGCGATGGTCTGCTCGGCTGGTGTGGTCGTCGGCGAGGGCGCGGTTGTTGCCGACAACGAGGGAGAACGACTGGCAGCACCACTTGTTAAAGCCTTGTGCGCTAAGGTTGCAACACCGACCCCACCGAGCAATCCACTCAAAACCAAAAATTGACGACGACTGAGACTCATAACTGCTTTGGCAAGAAGGACTAGAGACCAGGGATAAAGGCGAACGGATCAAGGCTGGAGGCGAAAGGCTGATCGCTAACTGCTAAAATGAATTCTGCTAAGGTAGCACCCGTAAGAATTTACCGCGTTTGAGTCTCTTTGTGCTGCCTGGGGAAGAAATTATATGTCACAGGATCAGCCCGAATTGTCATCCAGCCAACCTGAGCCAGCAGATGGATCTGAGCGACTGGACGCATCTAAGCCGCTAGAAGGCTCTGAGTCACTGGACGGCTCTGAGCAACCAGAAAAACCTGCGTTAGCAGACGCAACGATCGACTTACAGCCAGACTCGCAACAGACGGAACCGCTGGCAGCGCTAGAGCAGGCGACTGTCACAAGAGAGGATGTTGCACGTCCCGTGGGTCGATCGCGTTCAACTGCCGCTAGAAGAACGCCGCTCAAAAAGGACGAGATTTTACCAGAAACGCTAGTACGGCTTTTGGGTGAGGCAGTTGTAGCCACGCTACCACTACTGAAGCAACAGAGCATTAAGACCCTGCGTGGCACGATCGACCTTTTAGAAACAGCCGTCGAAAGACTGGAAGCAGAACCCACACCACCCCAAAGAAAGGCACCAGCGCCAGCGCTATCTGAGAACGTTTTGCCCCCGTCCTCAAAGCCAAACACTGGCAGACTGGCACCAACTCTTTCGACTGGGGCACTGCGGGAGAAGTTCCAAACCGTTTGGCGACCGCTTTGGCGATCGTGGCGTAGCATTCTGCGGTCACTTCGCAAGCGCCTGCCTACCTCGATCAACCGCAAGGTTTCTGATCCGGCATTGACGGGGGCGATCGCCGGGTTGATGGCGATCGTTGTATGGGCAACAGGTACGCTTTCTGATCAACCGCAGCCTATAGTCGTTGCCACACCTTCCACACCGTCGCCTGTTGTAGCGGTTTCACCATCGCCTACACCTACACCCACCCCTTCTCCCACACCCATTCCACCAGTGGTTCAGGCACCGGAAGCACCAAAGCCGATTGAAATCAGTCCTGCACCCAGCAAACCGTTACCACCATCGCCACCGCTCAAATTAACGCCAGAACAAGCGCTCATCGCCCGAATTCAGAATCAGGTTGCCGCCATTAGCAATCGGTACGCCAATGGCTTGGTGCAGTCTGTCCAGGCAAACTTTCGCGGTAGCCGTCTCATCGTCAACATTAGCGATGACTGGTACGGCTTGAGCCGATCGCAGCAAGATCAATTGGCAAGCGAACTGCTGCGCCGATCGCAAGACTTAGACTTCCTGAAACTGGAGATGGTGGATGGAGCAGGAACGCTGCTTGCCCGTAGTCCGATCGTGGGTGCCGAAATGATCATGCTGAAGCGGACTACGGCTCTTGAACAGGCAGTTTAAAAGCACGCAGCCTAACGCCTGATGGATCGAACCTAACAAGTTAGCCGTTTGAAGTCTGGAGTGCGAGTCGATACGCTTTCACTTGAAGATCTACGCCAGTAATCGCCGTACCAACCACAACGGCATAGGCACCGAAAGCCATTGCCTGCCGTGCCATCGGAGGTGAAGCGATGCCGCCTTCACAGATGATCGGTACGTCGATCGCGTTGATCATCTGCCTCAGCAGCTCAAAACCAGGAGGCGTTTGGTGTTGTGTAGCAGCCGTATAGCCGTACAGGGTGGTACCAACGATGTCGGCTCCAGCTTGAGCCGCTGCGATCGCCGCTTCTAGCGTATCCACATCCGCCATCACAGGTTTGCCCAACTCGTCATGAATGCGGGCAATGAGTGATGCAACCGTTTCGCCATCGGGACGATCGCGCAGCGTCGCATCGATCGCGATGATGTCTGCACCTGCCTGGGCGATCGCCTGAGCGTGAAAAAACTGCGGCGTAATGTAAACCTCAAAGCCAGGTATTTGCTGCTTCCACAGCCCAATGATGGGCGCGTCAGTTTGGTGGCGGACTGCCTGCACATGAGCCGGAGTGTCAAGCCGCACGCCAACGGCTCCCTGATTGATTGCTGCCTGCGCCATCGCTGCAATCACGACTGGATGATGCATGGGCGACTCGGCTGGAGCCTGACAGGACACAATCAGCCCCTTTTGAAGGCGTTGCACTAACGTTAAAGCACTGGCTGACCGAGAGAGCATAGACGTCGTTAGTGGCTAGTTACCAAGCTGCGATTCTCTCTCATAACTAACCACTAATCACGAACCACGAACCAGCAAGAACGCGCCCCTCAGACTTGCAAAACGCCATCTTCCAAAGAAGCCACCCGATCGGCGACATCCATTAAGCGGGCATCGTGAGTGACAATGAGTACCGTACGATCGCTCTCTTTTGCCAGTTGCCGCAGCAGCTCAATGACATCATGCCCACTGTGAGAATCAAGCGCAGCCGTTGGCTCATCTGCCATGATAATTTGGGGATCACCCGCCAGGGCACGAGCGATCGCCACTCGTTGCTTTTGCCCACCGGATAAATCGCGTGGCAGATGGTTGGTGCGATCGCACAGCTTCACCTGATCTAGCAAGGCGTGTGCCATTTGACGGCGCTTAGCAGAACCACGAACGCCTTTCACCTTTAGCGCCACTTCAACGTTTTCAGAAGCGGTCAGAGCCGGAAATAAGTTGAAACCCTGAAAGATAAAGCCAATGTTTTGCAGACGGAAGTGCGCCAGATCCGATCGCGACATCCGGGTAATCTCTTGACCAAGTAATTGGACGCTGCCAGCCGTGGGCGTAAGAATGCCAGCCAGAATCGACAGCAGCGTTGTCTTACCAGAGCCAGAGGGTCCCATGAGTAGCTGAATATCGCCCCGCCCGATCGTCAGATCGACCCCATTTAGCACCTGATAGACTTGGGAGCCGATATGGTAAACCATTTCCACACCCTTCGCTACCACAGCCTGCTCCTGAAACCGTTCCACAATAATTGGGGTAGATACAGCCCGCTCACGAGCGTTGATAAAATCAGTAAATTTAACCTGAGAAGCAGTCATTATTTAGAGTGATGAAAGGCATAGATGAGCGAGTAAGAGTGAGGAGCCAAAGGAAAACCAGGCAAAAATCTAGGGGCACGCCATCACGGTCAACATTAGCTTCATAGCACTAGACTCCTTTCTCAAACATCAATTCGATCAATTTTATTACAATTGACTTTATTACACAGTGTAACGAACTCAAGCCACGACTGACACCGTCTCATACGGTATACCTTAAGACATAGCTACACTTTAAACAAAAGTGGCACTTCGAGTCTAGTCTAAGCCTTGAACACGATCGCAGGATCGACTCTCGTTACTTTTTGAATCGCAAACATTGCCGACCCAACGCACATCACGACTGTAATACAGAACACACCCGCTGCTGTGGCAGGGCTAATCAAAATCATGATCCCTTTGGCTGTCATCGTCCAGGTGCCTAAACCAATGCACAGTGCCATGCTTGGCAAATAGCCTAACACAGCCATCCACAATGCCTGTTCTGTAATCACCCGGTAGATAATCCAGTCAGATGCGCCCATCGCTTTGAGCGTGCCGTACTCTTTGATATGGTCTGCCACGGAAGAGTAAAGAATTTGACTGACGACTACCATGCCAACGACAAAGCCAACCGTTGCGCCCAAGCCTAAAATAAAACCAACGCCAGTCCGCTTTTCCCAGTAGTCGCGGGTTTGCTGTGCCATTTCTGCCTTCGTCAGGGTACGGATACCAGGTAACGCCGCGTCTAACCGTTGCCGTAGTGCCTGTACGTCCTGATCTGGCTCTGCCTTAACCAGAATGAACGTAATTGAGTCAGATAATGAGAGTTTTCGGGGTAAGAGTGGTGGCTTTGTGGACGATCGTGCGGGAGCCGTTTCTACATTATTCAGCACCTCCACTTCGCCATTTTGAATGCGGATATTTGCGGTTGACCTCAGACCAGATGTAGAGAACGCATTAGCTGTTTCAAGGGATGTAAACGCTGTCGCACTGGATGCCATTGATTGGGTATCGGTTGCTAGCCCAACGACCTTAGCTGGCAGAGAACCGATCGAACCACTGTCACCCACCTGCTTAAGATTAAGCGCCATCAGTTGAGCTTTGTCGATCACCATCGTGTAGGGCGTATTTAAGGCAGTAACGTCACCTTGAGTCAGTTTCCAGTTGGCAAATAACTGTCCATTGGGGTCAAAACCATAGAGACGAATGGGCGCAATCGTCCGATCAGCCGCCCGCCATAATGCGGCTCGAATCATCAACGCTTCGGCACGCTGCACCCCTTTGATCGATCGCACTTTAACCAATTGCTCTAGCGGTAAGGGTGACGTGACTTCTAAATGCACCATGTCTTCAGATGCAATCCACAAATCGGCACTGGACTGATCGATTAGCAAACCCGTCGATCGCGTAAAGCCATCCAAAATGCCGACCTGGATCGTGACCAGGCTCACCGCAAACATAATCCCCGCCTGGGCAACCAGGAAACGAGGAATATCTTCAAACAAGTTTTTACGGGCGATCGATGCCATGATCCGTGCGCTTCAGAATCTAGTTTGAAGAGAACTTAGGAGATTTCTAG
>JBGTJW010000703.1:0-13287 GCA_041744955.1 Stenomitos sp.
CATTCGGGGTATTTCTGACCTGATTTACAATAAGACCGAGGTAGACAAGGAAGGCTATCAGGAGATTGCTGCACGCCATGCTAGTGCCTTTGCCTTCGAGCTTTTAGCTAAGTATCGTCTTGAGCAGTCATTAAGCACAACGACTACGAGCCAAGCCACCCCATCCCCTTCTCAACAAACTGCCTTGCCCTTCAATCTCCCCAGTTCTATCGAAGCCAATGAACTTGGAGCACTTCCTCCCAAAGTTTTCATTAGTTACAGCCACGACTCGCAGGAACACAAAGAACGGGTACTGGCACTTGCCGATCGCCTGCGTGAAGATGGGATTGATGCCATTATCGACCAGTACGAAGATTCACCTCCTGAAGGGTGGCAGCGCTGGATGCTCAACCAGGTGGAAGCAGCCGATTATGCTCTGATCGTGTGTACGCAGCAATACGATCGTAGATTCCGAGGACAGGAAGAAGCTGGGAAAGGGAAGGGGGTAACGTGGGAAGGCGGGGTGATTATTCAAGAACTCTATGATGCCCAAGGGCAGAATTCAAAGTTTATTCCACTCACCTTTACCGCTGAGGATTCTGAGTTTATCCCCAGTCCTCTTCGTAGCGCGACCTTCTACAGGCTAAATACAGCGGAGGGATATGAACTACTTTACCGCCGACTCACGAATCAGCCTAGCACTCGTAAACCAGTTGTAGGTAAGTTACGTACCTTACCGCACCGGGAACGTAAACAGCTTTTTCAGGAGGAGGTCCAAACTTCTGAAAATGAGAGTTCGCCAGAATTTCAAGCTCGTCCCCTCAATTTCTTTGCACTGGACGATCGATGGGTTGGACGAAGCAATCTAATTCAAGATTTGAGCCATCGCATCCAGGAATCCTGTCGCCTTCTAATTCTTGTTGGCATGACGGGTATTGGCAAAACGGCATTGGGTGAACGGCTTGCTGTAGAACTAGAGGGCTGGTTTGATGGGGATTGGTCTCGATTCCATCAGGAGAATTTTGATGATGAGCAGCAGTCTTCAGACTTTGCCAGTGTAGCTGCTCGATGGCTCGAAAAGTGGGGTGAACTGATTACTCCCGAAGACCGCAAAGATCCGCAGCGCTTGCTATACCGCTTGGTTCGCCATCTCTGTGAGAACCGCTGCCTGGTGCAAATGGATTCGTTGGAGAACATCTTGCAAGGTAATGAGGAAGAAGGCTGGAATGACTTTAAGGATGAATGGTGGGTCAAGTTCTTCGATAGTTATTTGAAGGCAGAAGCTAGCCAAAGCTGCATCATTCTGACTTCCCAAGACCTCCCTGGACAGATTGAAGCGATTGGTACTCGAACGCAAAATTTCTGGCACTGTCAACCTCTAAGCGGTCTGGAGAAACCAGAGCAGATAGCGTTATTTGAGAAAACGGAACTGGACATCAGCCCTACTGCGGTAGGAAGACTCTATTTGGAGCGGATCGGAACTGCCTACGAAGGGCACCCTCTAGCACTGCGAGTCATCGCTGGTGAAATTAAGAACAAACCGTTTGAGGGTAATGTTGTTGCCTACTGGAATAGCTACGGCAATGAGGTTGAGGAGGTTGAGAGGGCGATCACTGAAGCCCAGGAAGGGAAATCCACCGGAGTTGACGATAAGTGGAAACTCGATCGGTTTACAAAGACGTTGAGAAGGAATGTGCGATCGCGCCTGAATAAAACCTTTGTCCGCCTAAAAGAGGATGCCAAATGGGCATATATCTTACTTTGTGAGTCTTCAGTTTATCGCTGCCCAGTTCCAGAAGATTTCTGGGTGAGCCATTTAGAAGATTGGGATCGGGATGAAGAGCAGCAGAGAGCAGCATTGGATTCATTGCGGGATCGCTATCTGCTTGAGGAGGTGGTTGAAGAAAACCAATGTTTACTGAGACAACACAATTTAATCCGCAGTGTATCGTTGGAACACCTGAAAATTCTAGATGAAATTAATGAGTAATGGTGTCACAGGACTACTGCAAAGCTGTGCCTGCAAGATTTAGTATTACCTTGGTTCCGGGATTAGAAGATTTTGAGCTTTTACGTTCTAAAGACTGAAATCATTTTTCGGCATGTAATTGAGGAATTATAAAATTTTTACAAATATACGATTCACAATAATCTGAGATAAAAATCCTTGCCATGAAAAACTTAGTTGATATTACGTCTCCCAACCAATTATTGTTGTCAAAGCTGGGAGTTGACTCAAATACTCTAGATTTTTTTAATTTTCCACGTCCCCAACGTCCCCACTATCGGGCTATTATCAACTGGCTAACAAAATATAAGCCATCATTAGAAGCTTCCAATCTAGAGAAAGTTAAGAGCTATCTGGAGGTCTGTTACCATCTGTTTGAACTGGAAGCCTGGGAAATTGCAATTAATCTCCTATCAGTTCGCCTCAATACGTTTAGCAATCAAGAACTGGGTGTTCAATTAGGTGACTGGGGTTACTATCGTGAGCAAATAAACCTTTATAGTAAACTCCTTGGTAAGCGAGATCAGCAAATAGATGCCCTTTGTTTGAAAAACCTAGGTACTGCGTATCGTTGGTTGACTGATTTTAAAGAAGCGCAGAACCACCTCGATCAGTCCTTAGCTCTTTTTCAGAGGTTAGAAGATAAGGAGAAAAGTGCTGAGATATTGCACGAATTAGGGCTTTTACAAGCAGATAATGGAAAAGATTTAGAAGCCCTTGTTTACTATGCTCAGGCTTTAGTCACATTCAGAGAAATTAAACAATATCACAGTATTGCCTCAGTGCTAGATGATATAGCCCGCGTTTATACGAATCAAAATAATTATGCAGAAGCTGAGAAGATATATTTTGAGATTCAAAAAATTTACAATGACTATCTTCTAGAAGAAAAAGGCAAGCTTAGCTATGCTTGGACATTATATAATTTTGGGAGGAATCTAGCTGATCAGTGTAAAAATTTAGAGGCATTTCAGTATACTTCTGAAGCTCTTGATTTGTTTCAGAAACTAGAGCATCAATCTGGGGTTGCTTGGTCTCTATATAGTTTAAGTATTCTAATGTTGAATCTTGAAAAGGATTCATCTGCCTATAACTACATAAGGGATGCATTAGATTTATTTAGAAAGTTAAAGAATAAAGGTGGTATTGCTTTGTCATGCCATATTTTGGGGCGCGTTGCATTTAGACAAAGGAACTATCGGCTTGTGCGTAATTGCTACGAGGAGAGTATGAAAATTTGGTATGAGTCCAAAAATCTGGCTGGTATTGCTTTTGCGCTGGAGGGATTCGCGCGTCTTGCAGCAGTACTAGCTCAGCCTGAAAGGGCAGCACGCCTATTTGGATCTGCCAAAGTTCTTCGTGATAAGACTCAGAGTCTTCTGCCTCTCGCCGATCTTCCTGAATATAGAGATGGTATAGCGATTGCGAGTGCTTCCATAGGCGAGCCTAACTTCAAAGCTGCATGGGATTCAGGGAAAGCATTGTCCGTTGAGCAGGTGGTCGCTGAGGTGTTTGAGGTTGTTTAGACTTAGTTAGAAATAAATGGCTACGCTACTTGAAGAAGCAAAACAGTTGAGACCCAGTCATAATGCACTAAATACAGGATACTTCAATTATTGCCGATGAATATTACGGGCATATCTAAATCTTCAGCAGAACTAAATACTGTTTTACCTGTCAAGCGGCAATGAGGCGCTTGACAGGTAAAACAGTATTTAGGTGTTTCCCTAGCTGAGGAATGTCAGAAGTTCAAAGAAGAAATTCTAAAAAGCTAAATCCCGCCCCTATGCCTTGTAAAGTCTTTATCAGCTATAGTCATGACTCGGAGGAACATCAACAAAATGTTTTGAGCCTTGCCGAGCGCTTGAGAGATGAAGGTATTGACTGCATCATCGACCAGTACGAAGAATCCCCGCCTGAGGGTTGGGTTCGTTGGGCAATCAACCGGATTGAGGAGGCTGGTTTCGTTCTCGTTGTTTGCACAGAGCAATACAGCCAACTGTTTGCAGGGAAGAGTGAAACAATTGAAGGACAGGCAGCTAATTGGCAGGGAGCAATCATTACACAAACTATTTACGACTTCCAGGCAAACAACACCAAATTCATTCCGATCGCACTCTCTACCCAGGATCTTGCTCACATTCCAGTGATTCTTCGCAGTGCTACGCCTTATGTAATTAACACGACTGAGGGTTACGAACAGCTTTACCGTCGTTTGACCAATCAGTTTGCAACTCCGATGCCAGCACTTGGTGCTATTCAACAACTGCTGCACCGCGATCGCCAGCAGTTTTTCCTAAATCAGGATAGCCAAAATAGTTTGAAAGAGGAACTACAGAATGCCTCAAAAGGCTTATTGAGCTGGAAAAGAACACTCGGTGAAGACCAACAAATTACTCGTCCTGAATTAGCCCAACTGACTCACCGCATTGAAACAGAAATTTCTTCTACAACGATCGTTCTTGGTTCTCCTGGCTGCGGCAAATCAGCACTCATGGCAACGCTGGGACATTGGACAGTAGAAGAAAAATATGCACTGTTGGCGATTAAGGCTGACTACCTCAGCAATACCGTCAATACAATCGAAGACTTACAGCATGAGATTCAGTTAAGCAGGCATCTGAAAGATGTAGTTAGAGCGATCGCAAATACAGAGAAGATCGTTCTCTTGATTGATCAACTAGATGCAGTTTCGGAATTGCTCGATCGCCAACCAGGACGATTAAACGTTTTACTGTCATTGGTTCAATCGCTTGCAGGTACTAAAAATGTTCATATTGTGGCGACCTGCCGCAAATTTGAGTTTCGTCACGGAACCCAATTTGCTCGGTTGGACTATTTTGAGCGATTGGATCTCCATCTGCCAACCTGGGAACAGATCTCTCCACTTCTGGAAACAGAACAGCACGATCCAAATCGGATAGGAGAGCCGTTACGCGAACTGCTGCAAAATCCTCTGCATTTGAGAATCTTTCTAGAAATTGCCAAATCTGGTGAAGTGTTTGAGTCTTTTCCAAAACTGCTGGATCGGTTATGGGACGTTCGGATTAACAGTGCGCCTGAGGCGCAACAACTGATCACGTTTTTAACACAATTAGCTGAACGTATGACTGAGGAAGAAGTCTTGTGGCTACCATCCTCAATTGCCGATGTGAATCCTCAGGTTTGTCGTACTCTGGAGCAGGCTGGAATTTTAATGACCAACCAGGAAAACTCAACGCTGGGTTTCTGTCATCAAACGTTTTATGACCACACCTTGGCGAGAGCTTTTGCCAGTGGCTCCAAATCGCTTGCTGACTTTGTGCTGGAACGCCAGGATGGTCTTTTTATTCGCCCCATTCTACTGAGAAGCCTCAACTATTTACGGGGTACCGCGCCTCAGCAATACCAACGACAATTACAAACTCTCCTCAACACTGTCAAACAACAAGTCAGATCTCATATTCGTACCTTACTAATTGAGTTTGTGGGCGCACAGCCAAATCCTGATGCTGTTGAGGCGGGATTGCTTATTCCCTCGCTGAATTCAGAAACAGAAGCGATTAAAGTCCTGGATGCCATGATTGGTAGTCCAGGTTGGTTCAGAAAGTTGCGCGATCGCACTGAATTCAGGCAGTGGTTGGAGAAACCAGCAGAACAGGCGGTTTACTGTTGTCCACTTCTAACAACAGCCGCCAGCTTTGCAGCCAAAGATGTTTGGGGATTGCTAGAAGAATATTGGCTGAATGAGCAAACCTACGACTTTCTCAGCATTCGCGTAATCTGGAACATTACTCAGTGGACTTCCGGCAGGGTTTGGTTGACGCAACAGGTGATTCAGCGCTCCAATGTTGGGTGGCACGATGTTGCTGCGATCGCTGAAAGGATAGCTGAGACTTTGCCTGAGTGTGCTGCAAGAATTATTCACGCTCATCTAGAGCGCCGACTGACTCAGGCAATTGAAGCCAGTAAAGTGCCACCTCCAGAACTATCAGCGGATGCTAATGAAGTCGAACGCTCAGTTCATGCCTATCAGCACGATCCGCTCAATCCTTTGAAGGCGTTACTTGAAAGTGAAAGCGACTTCTACGAAATTGAGAAATTTGCTGAAGCACACCCGCAAAGCTTTCTAACATTGATCTGGTCATGGTTTGTTAATCTCATTCAGCAACTTGCCTATGATGCAAATCCCGTTACTATCAGTTACCGCTGGGATCGGATTGGGGATTTCAGATTCTCCAGGAGTGAAGTAATTCAGTCTTTGCTTACAGCTATCACCGAGTTAGCGAAACGAGATAAGACTGCTTTCCTTCAGTTCGTTAATCAAAATGCAGATTCAGACTTATTAGTTGTTCATCGACTGCTGGCACGTGGATTGGAAGTAGTCGCCACAGGGGAGCCTGTCATTATTTTGAATTACTTGCTGGCAGATCCAAAACGATTTAGTTTGGGTAGTCAGATGAGTAGCGATCGCCACAGAGAAACCGAAAAACTGATTGCGGCTATCTTTCCTTATCTTCAATTAGAGGATAGAGAGCGACTTGAGCAGACAATTCGGGAGTTGACCTGCTGGCAGCCCGCAGATGATAAGGATATAGATTTTCGCCGCAGGTGTCTGGAATACAACCGTGAACATCGGTTATCTCTTCTAAAAGCTATTCCTGAAGAGTATCTCAGTCCGCAGGTAAGACGGTTGAAAGAGGAAGAGGAACGCGCACTCCCGTGGTTTGATCTGCGAAGGAGTAGTGGCACTGTAATTGCTTATAATGTTGGACCCCGCATGACAAAAGATGAGATGAGTCATGCATCGGATCAACATCTGTTAAATCTCTTCAACGAGTTGTCCGATGAAACAGAATGGAACCATCCCCGTCGTCAGTGGTCTGATGATCGTTCCCGTGCAGGTGGGGCAATCCAGCAGTCTCGTGAATTTGGTGAATTGGTAAAGGATGATCCATCACGATTTATTCGCATCCTTCCCCAACTAGAACCTCAGCGGCATGAAAGCTATGTAGGCGATGCGCTGGAAGACTTGGCTGGAACTGATTTCCCGGCAAATGATCTAATCCGTATCGTCGAGGAACTTGATCAGCGAGGCTTTGCTTCAGAGGACTTTCGCTCTGAAACTGCCCGTGCCCTGCAAAAGATTGCAGAGCGGAATCAAGGACTGCCACAATCCGTCTTGTCGCTGCTTGAAGGCTGGCTATCTAACCACTCTCAACCAGAGCTAGACCACCACAGGAGTAAAGAGGAACAACGCTCTGACCTAGAATCACCCATTCTTTTTAATGTCCACGGCTCTCATATGCTGCCCGGTGGTAGAGGGAACATTGTGCGGGCGATCGCTGAGGGATATCTCAGGCAAAACTCTCCAGATTTAGAGGGTTGGGCAAAATTTATCCGATCACAACTGGGTATGGAACCGCATCCAGCTGTATGGGTTGATATGCTGTCACGAATGCCACCTTTGCTGAATGGCGATCGCACTGAGGCAACCAAACTTTTTGACGAGGTGATTCGTAATTGTCCGGAGGTGCTTCAATATGCTTGGGCGCTGCACTTCATCGCACACACAATTGGTTGGTTTGAACCCAGAGAAACCGTACAGGGCTGGTTAGAAATGCTCCAGGCTAACACCTCCAACTTTTCCCAGCAGGCGTATGGTGAATTATTACTGATTCAATGTCTGCAATATCAGGACGAGTGGTCAGTTAATCGAATACGCGGTCACCTTGCTATTCAGGATAATGAAGCAGTCCTTTGTGGACTTGCTCACGCGGCAAGTCATTTGTGGGTTCAACGTAGATGCAGAGCGATCGCAGCAGAGATTCTCCACACCCTTACGTCCTCTCCTAATACATCTATTCAGCACGCTGTAGCAAGCGTTTTCCGCTGGAGCCGTGACCATTTCGAGCTGGATACTGGGATGGTAAAGCTCATTCAAGCAGCCTGCAAGAATCAGGAAGTACTTTTAGAAGCCGCCAACGATCTGACTGAAATTATTGAAGCCGAGGAACTGGTAGATAACAACCCTGAGGTTGTAGCGGAAGTTTGTAAGAGTCTGCTTGGTATTGGCGTAGAACTTACCAACCCAGCACGGGCTACAGCACTCATAGCGGAAAGTCTGACGACAATTGCTATCAAGCTACATCGTCAACCCTTGTACCGTGAAGTCGGGCTAGAGATCTTCGAGCAGCTACTGACCCTAAATCTTCGAGAAACCCGGTCTGCATTGGAGACACTCGATCGCAAACCAGATAGACCAGGTTCCTATATTGCGCCTCGAAGAAGGTTGCGTAGCCGTCGTGCTCGTCGTAGCTGAGTGCTATTAACCCTTTAAAGGTAAGAATTCTGAATTCACTAAGAGCTAATGTTCCTGGTCAACCTTGTACTGTTCAACGATTTCTGCTACAAGGTACATTTTCGATTGAGCTTTTGAAGCGACCGCGATCGCCCCATAATGACAATGCTCCAACAAAGGACATCTTAAGCAGTCTGGCTCCCGAACCTTGAGGCAAACTTTATTCGCCAGATCCAGCAGTGCATAGTTGTATGCTACTGGTTGCACAGGATCAACCAATGTTTCAAGCAAAGCTTTGAAGCGGCGATTGCGTCGCAAAGAGTCCGTAATTTGCAGGTTGAACACTCTTGCCACAATTCGCACTGTGTTGGTATCGATCAGAGCCAGTGGCTGTTTCCAGGCAAAGCAACAGACTGCACTGGCGATGTAATCACTGACTCCTGGCAGGCTGAGCAGGTCTTTTCGATCGAAAGGAATTTTGCCATCGAAACGCTGCATTAGGTCAGCCACCATTTCGTAAATTAAACTGATCCTCCACTTCAAACCCAGTGAGTAAAGCATTCCATGCAAATCTTCCTCAGTGGCTGTAGCGAGTGCAGGCAGATCAGGGTAACGTTCCAGAAATCGCTCATACACTGGTACAACTTGTAATGCCTGTGTTCGGTGAAGCATGACCTCAGCCATCAGGATACGATAAGGATCACTGGTAAACCGCCAAGGGAAAGCTCTAAAGTTCTTCTGCCCCCAGTCAATCAACGTCTTGCGAAATACAACGGCATCCACCGTATGGCAACCATCCGACACCAATATAGTTTGATTCTGGTTTACGCAAAATCCCTCATTCATAGAGCTACTTTATCAGGATGCTACCCGATCCTGCATTGCACTAACCAGTTTCTATTGCTTCATTTAATTGAAATAGGGGTGACTGCTTGAAAGGTAAGAAGACTATCAACACATTGGGTAATTGTGTTCACCTCTGCATCCTGAAGCAAAACCCCCAGTTCATAGTTCTGCCGCATACCGCGCATACTGATGTTGGCTGAACCAACCAGTGCTACTGACCGATCAACAACGATGAGTTTGGAGTGCAACTCTTCAACCGGGTCGCTGAATGTGTAGACTTGACAATAAGGATAAGATGACACCAAACGGAGGAAGTACTGCTGGACATCCTGAGGTTGTTGGTCAAATCGGTTGATCACGGCGGTGAGTTTAACGCCCCGCCTCAAGCAATTCTCAAATTCATCTAAAATCTCACCTGCACCACCAGATACAGAATATGCACATAAGAGTACTTCCTGTCTGGCACTCTGGAGTATTTCTCTAAGAGCCGATTGTACAGAGCGAATGCCTGTCCCCATCCATCCCAGACCAGTGACAACAGTGGTTAGTGTCATGGCAAATTTTCAAGCAGTAATTTTCTATCCAGCAAAGTGTTTCTGTGTTCACAGGAAGTTTCGGAAATAAGTTGACAGGCATAGCAGGCTGCCCCGTTAACCCGCTCATCTCCAAACTCTTCTTCGATGCAGATAGGGTCATTTGAGCAGGCATCAATATTTCGTAGAGCAACCTGCAAAACACGTTCAAAATGAGGAACCAGACCAATTAGTCCGCCAAGTGTTCCATCGCCCCCCGACTGGGCTGTGTAAAGCAAAAGCCCCCCTCTAGTTCTACCATTTTCCGTGACCGTGTAAATGCGTTCTCTAATTGCCGCTGAGGAGTAGCCGGAATCAACTGAGAGGGCAGTGATAAGCCGATGACTCAAGGTGTGCCACCAGACAAAAACAGGATTCAGGTACTCTGGCTCAACTCCGGGCATGGCTCTAATTTTCTCGTAACCATCCTGTGAGTTAAAAGCTGTCCTCCAGCAATCACCAGATCTGCCTGTCAAGGGGAAATGTTCAGGAACTCCTTCAGCACTGGATTCGTCACTGGATACGAAATCCAGGAAAATTCCTTCCCCAAACAACTCAACTCCAGGATGCCATGCTGCGGTTTCATCCGGCGGATGATATTCAACTGGAACCACTCTGGTCTGCTCATTGTTTTCAGTTCCAATTGGACGAGTATAACCAGTTTGAACCATTACAACTCGCAGGCGACTTAAAGGCGTTACCCGTAGGATTCGACCGGAAGTAAGCCTGATGCTTCTAACGTTCTCCACGTAAACTTCAAACTGGTTGGGTCCACCTGGTCTATCCGATCTTTGAGGTGGTGCGCCATAACGAGCTGCGTTACAAAGGCTATTGAATTCTTCCTGACGAAGAGTTGCCTCGGTCGCCGCACGAGGTCTGGTTTGCTCTTCCAGAACATCGTCAATTGCACGACGTATTTCATTCTCGTCATATTGTCTAATGGTCTCGACGGTTGTTGGGTCGAGCAGCCGCCGTCGCACTAATCTATCCAGTTCCTGCATAAATTGGTCTTTCGACTCAAAGATGTCAGGAAGAACAGCAAGAACTGAACGGCTCTGGAGTAGACGATGTAGGGCTGTATCAAGTGGAGGAATCGTCAAAGCCGAACGGAGTTCTGACACTCTCAGGTTGGCAGCACCACGTTGAACGATTTTGGCTTGCTGCTGGCATCCAGTTGGATCTTCCCTGCGCTCTGGAAACCTGCCAGTGCACTGAAAGCTTCTGGAGTAAGCAGCTCCAAAGTTCTCAAAGGCTCCACAGCTGGGGCAAGTAATCCGAATGTTTCTAAGTGCGCCGCCGCCGCCTTCCCAGCGGTAGTACTCTGCTGGTTGACATCCAGGTCTATGTCTCATCAGAGAACGCCACGGTACTTCACTCAGATGACCTTGAGAACAAGCGACTACGAATCTAACTGCCTCTTCACGTGCCCGCTCCCAGGCTTTGCCAGGATTTTCCCACTGACCACAGGTTGGACAACCAATTCTGGGACCATACCTCGGAAACGGATACAGGATGCCATGTCGCGTACATAAAGACCAGACTGGGAAGTGAAATGTTCGATAAACAACTCTGTTTTCTGGTTGTCCGAGGTCAGCATTGGAAGGGATACAAAAAATTTTGTTGCCATTCAGCAGAGTCTGGGAGAGCCTGACATCTCTGATTTCATAATCGTCAGGACGACAATTATCGTTGAATAGCATTGACTGACCGGGCGAAGCAATCACAACAGGTCCATCGGGAGTTTCCAGAATGCTACCTGGACCGAAGGTGGTGATGTATTGGGAAGGACGTAGAGATTGACCTTTTGCAGCCATAACTTAATTTCCTTGCCCTGTCTGATTTTGTGTGTTGTTTGAGATCGAACCAAAACGAGTCATGGACTCTACCTCACGAAGAGAGGAAGGAGCGTTACGAAAGACAACAGTGAGACCTTGTTGTTGATGCTGCTCATCGCCTAAAACGACAGGAGTTGTAGGAACATTACTGATTGCATACTCCTCATAAACCAGCGAACGTTCACCGTTTGCGACTCCTTCCCATCGATCGAAACCTGCTCTTACCTCTCGATCCACTTGATCCTGGGGGGGGCGGCGAGTGGAAAGTTGAATCTGCGATCGCTGAGTAATTAGCGCTCTAATCATATCCAGTTCTCCAGAACCACGAGCAGTCTGCATATAAGGAGCATCCGATCTTGCCACCCAGTGAGGTGCGACTGGCACCCCCCGGATAGCCTGACCCTGACGTAGCAGAGCAACGGCGACGGGACCCATTCCTCGCTCTCTGGCTCTGGCGGCAAAGGGTGTGACGGTGATTGGCTCCACATAGCGGTAAATCGCCCGGTGATAGCCGGTAAAGAATTCATAGTGATCAAGGTCTCTGGGACGACTGGCTCTAAAGAAGGCAACTACCAAGCCCCCTGTGCGACGACCAACCCGACCTGTTGCCTGAATGTAGGCTGCTGTTGTTTTAGGCTGTCCATTGACCACCATTAAGCCAAGCCGATCGATGTCCACCCCCGTTCCGAACATAGACGTGCTGAGCACAATGTCTTTTGCGTCAGGCAAAGGGTTCTCAAGGCTACTCAATAGCCCAGGAAGTTCCGTGGAGTCCATCCGACTGGACAGTTCAATATCTTCATCGGGTTCGCGAAGAACTGCTGAGTTGAGTTGAGCATTATGTCTCAACCGCTCTGGAATATCCTGGCGGTAAAGAGTTTTTGCACCAGCCAATTCCCGAATAGCATTGAAGTAACCTACTAGAGTCCAGAAGGGGTCACACTCCTCATCGCTGTACCCTGCGGCTCTCAGTTCACCAATACGTTGTAAAAGAGAGGAATAGATGCGGACGATCGGCGTCTGGGCACCTTTACCAGGGGCGCAAACAGCCACGTAGAGCCTGCCACTCGGATGCTGACCGTTTTCATCTGTTTCAGTTGGATGAACTGTGTCAGGTGTCAAAGCGAAGAAGTTATCCGCTGCTGACAGGGCAGGTGGGGGAAACTGAAAAACACCGCGATCAAATAAACATCTGACCTGTGATTGCGACTGACGAACGGTTGCCGTTGAAGCAATATACTTGGGACTGATTATCTGTCCTCTAAACATTCTCTGACACAAAGTATCTACAGCGGTTTCGTAAAGCCCAACCATGCTTCCCAACGGTCCTTCAATCAGATGTAGTTCATCCTGAAGAATCAGGTCAGGTGGAAGCAAGGAATTTATTACTTTAAAGTGAGTCCTGGGAGAAGGATCACCATTCCCTGCATTGCTACGGTAATAGCCAGTTCTGCTGTGATAGGCGTTGATGTTACCAAAAATGCTCCCTGCGCGTGGTTCAAATGCCAGTCGAGCAAACTTATCCACAGTTGCAACCAGCAGTGATGGAATCCGGGCGTAAATCTGGTCATCAACGGTGTAGGCAGGAATCGGAATTCTGGATGAATAGTTTGTATTTCTGATGAAAGCTTCCAGCGGTCTATCCCAGGTAAAACTATCAGGTGCGCGAAGTGGGGGAGTACACTGCCCATCAAAAGGAAGAGGAGCCTTTTCATTCCAGAGTTTTTCTGTATTGAGATCACAGGTGGGATTGGGACAGTAAATTTC
>JBGTJW010000704.1:0-4372 GCA_041744955.1 Stenomitos sp.
CACATGCGAGTTGCGATCGCTGGAGCGGGTCTGGCAGGTCTTTCCTGTGCTAAGTACCTGATCGATGCGGGACATACCCCCATTGTTTTGGAGAGTCGAGATGTTTTGGGTGGTCTGGTGGCTGCCTGGAAAGACGAAGACGGCGACTGGTACGAAACGGGGCTTCACGCCTTTTTTGGAGCCTATCCTAATATGCTCCAATTGATGGCAGAGCTAGGCATTGAAGATCGCCTCCAGTGGAAGCAGCACGCGCTCATCTTTAATCAGCCAGACAAGCCTGGAGTCCTTTCTCGCTTCGATGTACCTGACATTCCTGCACCATTTAACGTCATCGTCTCGATTCTTCGCAACAACGATATGTTGACGTGGGAGCAGAAAGTTCGGTTCGCCATTGGGCTGACTCCGGCGATCGTGCGCGGTCAAAAATATGTCGAAGACATGGATCAATACAGCTTTGCAGAATGGCTGCAACGGCAAGGGATTGGCGAAAAAGTCAGTAGCGATGTGTTCATTGCAGCGTGTAAGGCGCTCACGTTCATCAATCCTGATGAAGTGTCATCCACAATTCTCCTCACGGCGCTGAATCGCTTTCTGCAAGAACGCTACGGCTCCAAGATTGCCTTCCTGGATGGTTCACCGACTGAGCGCCTGTGTCAGCCGATCGTCGATTACATTACTGCGGGTGGCGGTGAAGTGCATTTGCAGCAGCCGTTAAAGGAAATTCAGCTTCATGATGATGGTACGGTGCGTGGGTTTCTGATCCGTGGCTTGAATGGTGCGCCCGATACAGTGATCACTGCTGATGCGTACGTCTCAGCGATGTCTGTGGATGTGATGAAAGTACTCACTCCCGCGCCCTGGAAGTCGACGGCATTTTTCCAAAAGCTGGAGGGCTTGGAAGGTGTACCCGTGATTAACCTGCACCTCTGGTTCGATCGAAAGCTGACCGACATCGACCAGCTTCTCTTCTCGCGATCGGACTTGTTGAGTGTTTATGCCGATATGAGCGTCACTTGTAAGGAGTATGCCGACCCCGATCGCTCCATGCTGGAGTTAGTCCTGGCACCTGCCAAAGACTGGATCGACAAGTCGGATGATGACATTATTGCCGCGACCATGACGGATCTAGAGCGGCTCTTTCCGCAGCATTTCGGGACAGAGAACCCCGCCAGGTTACGAAAATTTAAAGTCGTTAAGACTCCGCGATCGGTCTACACGGCAACGCCAGGACGGCAAGCCTACCGTCCCGATCAGGTCACACCCATCGCAAACTTCTTTCTTTCAGGCAGTTACACAATGCAACGCTATCTTGGCAGTATGGAGGGTGCCGTACTTTCTGGTAAGCTGACAGCGCAGGCACTTGTGAACAGCCAATCGTTGACTGGTGATTCCATAGCCAGCAAAAATAATCAGCCCCAACCAGTTGCAAACGTGTGAACATTCGCTGTTTAATGCTCACACGTTTCGTCAACGCTGGTTTCTCTACGAAGCAGACAGTTTGATTGTTCCTTAAACTGTCTGCCTGGGGCTTAAGGGAAGGGCTGCGTCTTTTGGAGCCATCTAAACAGCACGTCATTTGCCTTCCCTGCGATCGATTCGCTCCCCGCCTGAACCTGCTCACCTGCTATGTTCGCCAAGCGTTCTCAAGGAAATGCTGAAATTGCCTGATTATTCTTGCGTGAGGACTCTGGTTTCTCTGGACGATGCCTACGAGCTGTGTCGTCAGATCACGGCAAAGTACTCGAAAACCTTCTACCTGGGCACGATGTTAATGCCAGAGGCGAAGCGTCGAGCCATCTGGGCAATCTACGTCTGGTGTCGTCGTACCGATGAACTGGTAGATGGTCCGCGGGCGAGTCTAACCACGTCTGAAACGTTGGATGAGTGGGAAAAGCAATTAGAGGCAGTGTTTGACGGTTATCCAGTGGAAGACCCAGATGTAGCGTTAGTAGACACACTGGAGCGCTTTCCGATCGAGATTCAACCGTTTCGCGACATGAGTGCGGGTCAGCGGATGGACTTGCATCGATCGCGTTACGAAACCTTTGAGCAGCTTGAACTTTACTGCTACCGCGTTGCAGGCACAGTGGGTTTGATGACGACCCCGGTGATGGGTATTGATACGATGCCACGCACCGCTCCCTGGGATCTCTATGGCACGGCTAAAGATGACCCCACGTCTGAAGCCGTCGCTCTGGGTATTGCCAATCAACTGACCAACATTTTGCGCGATGTGGGTGAAGATGCCAGCCGTGGCAGAATTTATATCCCCCTGGATGAACTGGCACTGTTCGACTACACCGAGGAAGACTTATTTAATGGTGTCGTGGATGAACGCTGGCGCGAACTGATGCAGTTCCAAATTCAGCGTGCCCGTAAGTTTTTTGTCTCTGCCGAACGCGGCATCCGTTCACTCAGTCGGGATGCTCGCTTCCCCGTTTGGGCTGCCCTCATGCTCTATAGCGGCATTCTGGACGAAATCGAACGAAATCATTACGATGTGTTCCGCTATCGGGCGTATGTACCGGGTCTGCGTAAGTTAACATGCTTACCGATCGCTCGACTCAGAGCCGCTGTCCTCTAGATTCTGTTAAGCCAGGAGTGCGGCAATCACTCTGGACGAATAGGTGCAATATAGTCAGCCTCGGCAACAGATAGCAGCCCTCAGATATCCGACTTTAGATCATAGGCATTTTTGAAACACACTTAAACGAACAAAACTGAACTGACAAAACTAAGCTTTATCCTGGACAAATCGGCTGTTTCTAGCACTTTTCTTGATAAGTAGCCATACGATGACTCAGCCTCTTTCACCTGTAAAAAGACCAACTCGACTCATTACCATTCCTGGTAGCCATTACTGCGAAAAAGCGCGATGGGCATTGTCAAGGTTGCCAATTTCATGGGTGGAAGAACCTCATATGCCACCCTTTTATCAATTTGCAATTCAACGACTGGGTGGACAATCTGTGCCCGTATTGGTTGCCGAAACAGATACATTGACCAACTCAGAAGAAATTTTAAGGTGGACAGATAAAAATGTCTCTAAGCAGTCTAAACTTTATCCAGCCAGCCCTAACGATCGGCAGCAAATTGAAGAACTGGTGGCATTATTTGATTCTGTACTGGGACCTGTGGTGCGGCAGTGGTGCTACTTCTATATTCTCGATCGACCCCGGTTAGTGAAACCTGTATGGTGTCAAGGTGTTCCCTGGTTTGAGCGTCTCTTATTCCCAGTGCTGTACAGACCAATACGGTCTAAAATCGTTCAAGGCTACACGATTAACCCTGAAGCGGCTGAGGCAGCCTACGATCATATCTGCAACACCTTTGAAGCGGTTGAGGCTTTGCTCAATGAGGGGCGAACGTATTTGGTGGGTAAACACTTTTCGGCGGCAGATCTAACCTTTGCCGCCCTTGCCTCACCACTCATCATGCCAGAGGGATACGGCATGGCGTTTCCAGCTTTTAATCAGCTACCCTCGCAGATGGCTACCAAGATTCAAGCCTTTCGTGAAACACCAGCCGGGAAATTTGTCTTACGCTTGTACGAACGACATCGGCGTACCGAACCAGGTTAAGTGGTATTAACCCATTGGGCAATCTCGTTCTTAAATCGACGGTTGTAAGATGCTTGGCTAAGATCATAAAATGCTTGGCTAAGATCAAGAGGCGATAAGCAGTGAGTGAACGGCACCCTCTTGAAGCCAGAGTCGCCCACTTGAAACTCAACACTCACAGTTTTTGACTCTTAACACATCTCATGTCTCTCCCTACACAAACAGCATCGCCACAAATTTCATCGCCATTATTGGGCAAGTCTCTAGCTGAGTTGACCGAATGGGTGCAGCAACAGGGGCAGCGACCGTATCGGGGCAAACAGTTACATGAATGGCTGTATCAGAAAGGGGTGCGATCGCTCACCGATATCTCCGTCTTTTCTAAAGAATGGCGATCGGAGCTAGAAGGCGTTGACATTGGGCGATCGACCCTTCATCACCGTTCGGCTGCCCCCGATGGCACCGTCAAGTTTCTGCTGCGCCTCTCAGACGGTCAAATCATTGAAACGGTCGGGATTCCAACGTTCAATTGGGATCAGGAGGAGGCAGAAGGCAGAAGGCAGGAGGCAGAAGGGGCAGAGGACGCAGAATTAACTCACCCCTCACCCCTCACCCCTCACCCCTCACCTTTCTCTCGTCTCACCGTTTGCGTTTCCTCCCAGGTGGGCTGTCCGATGGCGTGCGACTTTTGTGCGACAGGCAAGGGCGGCTTTGTTCGCAATCTGACAACGGCAGAGATTGTGGATCAGGTGTTGACCGTGCAGGCAGATTTTCAGCAGCGCGTCAGTAATGTCGTTTTTATGGGCATGGGC
>JBGTJW010000705.1:0-7439 GCA_041744955.1 Stenomitos sp.
TTCGAGGGTTTAAACGACTGGGAGAGGTGATTGAAGGCGTCAAGTTCAAAGATGGGATTCGTGCCGATCAACAGTCCGATTTAGTCACCAGCAAGGACGCTGCTTAATTCTTCTTCGTACACCAGAATTGACAATAACTCATGCTTCCCTCAAGCGGAGCTGTCGATGACGGTGTACTCGTTACCGTTCCTTGCGTGGAGGACGCACTTAAGAAGTTTGGTTGAGGAGTGCTCCCATTTCGCCCTACCGCAGGCAACTCTAGCGTTGTGATGGTGGCTTGCCCAGTACCATCATTAGTCACGCCATTCTGGTCGCCTGGATGACCATTGGTCACAAACAGTTGTGGATGATCAAACGGGGCACGCTGATAGCGAACGCGATCGTCGGTCAGAGAGACCATAAATGCCACCAAAGACGTTTTCTCTTCCTCACTGAGTCCCAGGTTTTGGATGTCAGGATCGAGATTGTCAATGTTGTTCTCATGAAAATCTCCGCCTCGATTGTAGAAGTCAACAACTTGGCGCAAGGTCAGTTGTCCACCATTGTGGAAGTAGGGAGCCGTTAACTCAATGTTCCGCAGTCCGGGCGTTTTGAAGGCACCATCCGCAGCAATGCGTTCATTGGCACCGACGCTTAGATTTGGAGTCGCATTGAGCAATGACTTAAAGAGTCCTTTCGCAGCCAACCGCGATTCTGAAAGGGGGTTGCCAAAAGGATCCTTGCCGCCTACACCCAAGTCTTCTAGCGTGGGGCGAACGCCAATATCGTAGAAGCCATTGTCGTAAACAGCTTCTCCACCGTTGCCCATTGCCATCCGTTCGAGTCGTTCATTCTGCACATTCTTGACAGAGGCGTTAGTAAATTCGGCTCCGTCGTGACAGTTGATGCACTTCGCTTTACCTTCAAACAACTCTTTGCCTTTTTTCTGTTGGACAGTCAGCGCGTTGCTGTTGCCCTCCATGTATTGGTCAAAGGGTGCATTGTTAGAAACCAAAGTGGATTCGTACAGTTGAATGGCTAATCCCATGAACAATGAGAAGTTGTAATCCATGAGGGTAAACTCATCGGTTGCCAACGCTCCCTGCGGCTGCTTGAAAGACCGAGTGCCATCAGCCCCAACCTTGATGATTTGCTGTGAGTCCCACCACTGTGGCTGAAAGGCATCCTGAACCATTTTTTCGTAGGTTTTCTGCTTGAGTCCAGTTCTGGGTGAATTGCTGAAGGTGCCGAGAACGCTATCTTCAGGATGTACAAGCTGTTTGTTAAGCGGCGGTAGTACCCTGAGCTTTTTACCCGTCTCTCTGGGCAGCTTTTTGATTTTGAGGCGAGCGAATTTCTGCCCAACATCAGGAAATGTCCGACCCGTTGCCGATTCTTCAACAGAGCTGAGTGGGGGTCCTACTGCTTGCGACGCCAGCGATGAATTCTTCAGGCTAATTTTCACCTTCTGCAATGCGGATTGCTTGGTGGGTGCTTTTAGCACAAACGCATCTTTGTCTCTTGACCCAAAGGGATTCACACCATTAAATTCGTTTTGGGCCCGTCCGTCCCAGAAGTTGCGGAAGTTAAAGACTGCATTAATGGTGCTAGGCGTGTTGCGTTCAGTCACCTGACGTACGTTAATGCCTTGGACGTCAAAGACTGGATCGGGCTGAAGCTCCATTTTATCGATCGCACTACCAGGGGTAATGTCGAGAAACTTCGCCAAGTTCACCCCCTGTGATCCTGCAACGTCGTTGGTGTCGGACAGAACTTGCGAGGAGCGATCGTTGAAGTTTGCCAGTTTGTGAAACGGAAAGTCCCCTGGCTTCAGCACATAGTTAGGAGCGCCGCCTAGATTAAACGTGGTATCTGGATTTGGAGCACCGTTTGCCGTTACCCGCAGCAGCCCAGGGCTGATCTGGTTTTTAGCGCGAGTGTCAACTCCGGCGTGAAAGTGGCAACTAGCACAAGACTGATTTCCATCGCTGCCAACTTGTAAATCCCAGAACAGCGATTTTCCTAAGACAATGGCAGCCGTTTTGTTCTTAACAAATTCTCCTAAGTTAGACGGCTCAGAGACTGAGACAGTTTTGAGCGAAGCTAGGGGCTGAGAAACGCCAGGGTCAACGAATTGAGCGGATGCTGTGTGTCCAGCTAGAATCGCAACAGTGACAAGAGCGACGATCGCCACATTGGCTCTGATTCGTTTGGATAGCCTTGCCCCTAATTGGGAAAGCTTAGATAGATTCATTAGGGCAGTAAACCTCTTGCAAGTGACGAGGATTGGCAGGGTTAAACATCTGATCTGACAGGTTTAGAGCTTAAGAGCAGCGTGAGCTTTGCTCTATCTGGCTAGAAATTAGTTTTTTTTAATCTAGCTAGAGTTTAGTACGCAAAAAGTCTGTTACGCAAGTTGAACGTTACGTCAATAGCGGAATACACGGAATTTATTGACAGTCTCAAGCACTTCTCTTGAAGCGGAAGGCATGACGCTGGACGGACCAGCGGCTAAGCGTGGTCGGGATGGACGCAGCGCAGGGTATCACCTTACGGTACAAGCGAATGGTCAATTGTTGATCGGCACCGCGTATACCGAGCAAATGGCGCTCAAGCCGGGTGATGCGTTTGAGTTGGTACTGGGGCGCAAACACATACAGCTCAAACAACTGGACCCTATTGATTAAGGCATGACAGCCGGTTCGCTGCACCGCGACGCTGCCGCCCCAGCAACGCTGGTCAGACTTGCAACTTAGCCTTGCAGCTGAGTCAATCTAGGCCAGAGCAGAGGGGCGATCGCTAGCGCTCTTGCCACACGGTAGAAGCAAGCGTTCCTAGTGTGCCTCAACCAAGAGCCTTAGTGCGGCTCCTTAGTTGCATCCGCAAGCGCAAGTGTTCGTTCGTCCGCACTGCGGACAAACGAGCACTTGCGCTACCCCGCATTGTCCAACCGGAACACCTTCTGGCGCTCCTCAGGGCTGAGCTGGCGCAGTGCCTCTACTAAGCGGGGTTCAATGAGTCGTACAAAAACTCATGCTAAGGCTGAAACCCATACTGGACAATGCTTCACAAGGAAAGTTCTCAGCCTCACTGAGGCGTACCAATAACCTTTAAGTGAGACTGAGGCGGACTGCAAGCCATTGATTTTCCTCACTCACCTCCAGATACCGTTACAGCGTTGCCAGCAACTCATGATCGGATCGCTTCTGAAGCTTCGCCTTACTTCTTTTTGTGTCAAAGCAAGCCAGGTTACTAAGTCCACAATGCTCATTGCCAGGGCAGCCGAAAGGTCTGAGGGGGTGCGATCAATACATCCACTGACTGGCTAGCAGGCGTGTTCGCCTGCGACAGCAACTGCTTCAGCGCCGGACTCAAGCTTGCCCCCAGTCTGAGCTTCAGCAAGTCATTGGTGGCCAGCTCGTCCAGCGCTCTTAACCGCCGTGGCTGGACTGAGCCTTGCTGAGCCTCACTGCGATCGCACTCCATCACTCAAGCCTGATCATGCTTTCTAGCCCCGTTTGCACTTTGGGTCCGATCGGTTCAACGCCGATCCTTTCAGGCGTTTTGTCGCTGGTGCGCTGCCAGGACAATGCGAGCACAGGCTTCCGCATCAGACAACGCCTGGTGGTGCTCTAACTCGATACCCAGATACTCACAAACATGGGGCAATTTCGTCGGACGCAGGTTCCAGGTTTGGCGAGCCAGTTGCACGGTATAAACAAAGGGTTGTGGCGGTCGAGTCATGCCGTAAAGGTCACAGCAAGCGTAGAACATGCTCTTGTCAAAGGAAAAGCTAGTAAAAATCACCCACTGTAAAAGCGAGATGAGAAAGTGCTTGAGGCTGAGCAACAGAGGATATTAGGAAGCGCATCTAGAAAAAACTAGAATCACCTCGCTTCTGATCACAACAGCAAGCCCTCTAATTCATTGAGTAACTTTTCCAATTTCTGTCGTTTCTGCGCGTCCTCCCAAACCTTAGCCTGTTTGAGCTGCTTAGGAATGCTTGAAAGCCTTTGAGCAAGATCAAGTGGTTTTGGTCGTTGATGTGCATCTACGTGTTCTCTAAGAACTGCCTTGACTCTGGAACGAATTTTATCAAGCGATAGACCTTGATAGATTACTTCATGGATTAGCTTTGTTCGTAAGTCTGTTGCTACCGCTTCATCAATGTGCAAGTTTTTGCCAGAAATCTTCCTTAGCTCAAGCACCTTACTGCCTTCTAGACCCGCAGTACGAATGGCTGACTGAAGGTCGGCTGGTAGGCTTAGCAAGGTAAACACATTGCTATTGATGGACACTGGATTCAGTTGCTTACTTAAGATAGCTTCTAGAATCCAACGCTCTGTTTCAGAAACGCAGACCTTTGCAATCCACTCCTGTTGAACAATTTGGTCTGCGATCGCAACTGCTTCTAGCTCTGTAATCTCCCCGGAACGCCGCAGCCGTTGAATGATAGCGTTGAGTAAGCTTGGAATCGCTTTGATCTGCTCATGCAATTGAGGATGACGCATCACCATCAACTTGATTAAACCGTTGGCAAGATCAAAAGGATGTAGTTTTTCAGATTGCAGGCTAGTTGTCAGTTGACGATCAAAGACAGCAGCCTTGTCTAGTTTGTCCAGAGCATCTTGTGTAAGAAAGACTGCCCGTAGTGTAGTCAGACCAGCTTGGGAGGCAGAGCGCCAGCGCAGCTCACCATCGAAGAGCTTGTACAAGTCTTCTGTTTGAGGAATCAGAATAATCGGAGAATGTTGTCCCTCTTCACGGAGGCTTTTCGCACGAGCTTGAATTACTGTGGGTGGAAAGACGGTTCTGGGTTGATCAGCATCAGGTTGAATCTGCTCTAGGGAAATATAATGCTCTCCACCTTGTCGAGCAAGCTGTTGAGCAAGCTCTTGAATCTGCTCTTCTAACGCCGTTTTTACATCAGAATCAAGTTCCTGCAAACGCAATTGCCGTAGTTCGTCTTCTAATTCTTCGACTCGATCTTGAAGCTGCAATACTTCTTGATTTTGAGAGGCAGGAGCAAACATTTGAGAGATTGAAGCGGGTTTCTTTGCGGGCATAAGTCCTACTCTGTCATTAATTTTTCAACAGCATTAACCAAAGGTTGGAAATCTTCAACAAAAGGGCAACCGGGGCGATAGAGATGAAGTGGAAGTCCCGCTCCTGAAGCCCATAGATAGTAGCTGGATTCTCGAATAAGTGGAAAGCAATGGATACCCATTTGTTCAATTTGAAAGGGTAAAGTTTCTTCAGGGGGAATCTTCTTATTCGGCTTTCCTTGCTTCGTTAAGCCCAAAAGATTTCTGTGTATGGCTTCTTCTCCAATATCAACGCGTGATGGGACAAAACCTAAAATTTCTGGACGAGGTTTGAGCCGAAGCTCTCGAATTTTTTCGTTGTACCAGTTAAGTAAATCAACAAATGATCCTGTGTCTTTATACTCTGGCTTAATCGGGGCAAGTAGATGTGTGCAGGCAGCCAAGGCAAGCAGACCCATCGTGTCAAGTGATGCAGGGGTATCGAAAATGATCAAGTCGCTTTCGAGGGGGTAGTCTTCCAGCCGATCGCTCAGCGTTTGAGATTTCCGTTCAGAGTTGTTAATTTCAACGACGCTTTCCCTTAAGGGAGCGCCACCTTGTATCGCCCAAATGCTGGAGACGTGCTCTGACCAAAGAGGAATCAATGGATAGTTACCATCAAAACCTTTTTTGAGAACTATTGCCAAAGAGCTTTCAGCCCTAGCTGGAGGAAGTCCGGCAAAGGTTTGAATTGAGCCGTTACTATCTAGCTCAACTAATGTAACCTTGTAGCCTTTCACCCCGATTACATAGGCAAGGTGAACCGCTGCCGTGGTTTTGCCGCTACCACCTGCGTTGCTAAGAATGGCAAGACGGATTTGACGCTTTACTGCTTTTCGTGTCTTCATTCAGCAAGAGATATGGTTCGACAATCTTTTTGACACTAACGTTAGTGTCACTTGTTTTTGTTGCAGGCACGACACTAACGTTAGTGTCGCTCTAGAATTCTACTCGTACTTTACTCGTCTGAAGCACTAAAACTTACTCTTTCAACGCTTACGACTGCTCTTTCGGCTCGCTGAGGCGTTCTTGCTCCTCTCGCAACCATTGTTTGAGCGTAGCTTCTGAAGGAAGAGCAATGAGATAGCGAGAAACGAACAGTTGGTTATCTAGCCCTGCGGTCGCATATCTAACAGTCTCCGCGTCTCGTTCTGCACACAGGATGATGCCAACCGGAGGGTTTTCATAGGGATAAGCAACGTTCTCTCGTAGGTAATTAAGATAAAAGTTCATTTGCCCAGCGTAGTCATGCTTGAACTTTCCGAGCTTAAGGTCGATCGCAATCAAGCATTGGAGCGCACGATGGTAAAACAATAGATCCAGAAAGTGATGTTCACTCTCAACCGTCATCCGGAATTGTCGCTCAACAAAGCAGAAATCTCGACCGAGTTCCTGCATAAATTCCTGGAGATGGTCAATGAGGGCTTGCTCCAGGTCAGTTTCAGTGTAAACAGGACGTTCTGCTAGTCCTAAGAATTCTAAAATGTAGGGATCGCGAATAAGAGTTTGTGGAGAGTCAATCAATTGTCCTTGTTGGGTAAGCGTGAGAACGGCTGCTTTATCTTTGGATAGCCCAATGCGCTCGTAAAGCATATTATTCATCTGGCGCTTCATCTCGCGAAGAGACCAATTGCTCTTAACTGCCTCCAATTCGTAGAAAGCTCGCTTAAGGCGATCGCTGATCCGACAAAGCTCTAGCAGATGTGACCAGGATACGGTGGCGAAAAGTTTCTGATAATACGCTGCATCTTGCCACAGCAGAGGCGGTTCGTTTTGAGCGCGACCTTGCAAAGATGGAAACAATAAAAGCTCTGCGAAGGAAATCTCAATGGCATCAACAGTCACCTTAGCAGGCTCTGATCTCAATTCACCAGACACCGTCTGGTGAATCTCAGTAGGCGCAAGTCTGGCAAAGGAGATTAACTTAGGTAAGATAGCTTCTTCAGCAAGATGAGGATAGGCAAGCGCAAACTGCCGAAAGTTTCTTAGATTACTAAGAGCGAAGCCTGTAATGCCTCGTTTTTTCAGGTCTTTTGCAAGGGTTTCAATTAGTTGGGTGCCATAGGCAGCGCGATCAATGCCGTTTTGCTCATATTCAATGATGTAAGCCCCAATTAACCAGTTGCGGAGTGTGAGCGTTTGGTTGATAGCCCGAGCGACGGCAATTTGGCTAAAGCTATTGATGTAGCTAATTCCGGCTAGAAGGCGATTGTACTCCACTCACAAATTCCCTTTAACAAATAGATCATTAGACCGAACGATATTATCATGTCTGGTCTAAGGCAAACTTTGGCTAGACAGCAATTCTAAATTCAAAACTTAAGAGGAATTAGCCATTTGAGCAGGTGGAGAGCCAGAGAGCATAAAATCCAGCAG
>JBGTJW010000706.1:0-5742 GCA_041744955.1 Stenomitos sp.
TTCGAGGGTTTAAACGACTGGGAGAGGTGATTGAAGGCGTCAAGTTCAAAGATGGGATTCGTGCCGATCAACAGTCCGATTTAGTCACCAGCAAGGACGCTGCTTAATTCTTCTTCGTACACCAGAATTGACAATAACTCAGCAACAACGTGTATGCCGCAAGAAAACTTGGTCAGGTCAAGACTTTAAGACTCAACCTGACTCAACACCCAAAATTTGGCATAGGTGTCCGCTTTGATGTGGCTCACCACTAATCTGATGTTGTGGCTGAAGAACGACGGCGACGGCGACGGGTCACAGGTGCATCGTCAGCTTCGCTTGGCTCTTCTGGTGTCTCTACCACCTCTGGTTCTGTAGTGTCAATCTCAAGACTGTCAAATTGAGGTGCAAACGCTGAAGCAACGTCTGCTACTGCTTCAGCTTCAGGCAAGTCTATATTCACTTGCCGACCGGTCGGAACAGTCTCAATGACGCGCTGTTTCGGTTTTGGTGCCGCGACTGCTGGCTCTAATGCTACTGGCTCTAATTGGGATGTTAGCGTCATTTGCTCTGGTTCTACTTCTAGAGGAGCCTGCCCTGGCAAAACGACTGAAATGACGGCTGCTTTCGGATTTTTTACTTCCTGATTAGCCAGTATCAAGGGCGAAATGCCCATCCAGGCATAGATATCCTGCTCTGCCGGAGTCATTTCTACGGTGACTACTTCTGGTGGCTCTTGTGGTGCTCTAGAGGACTCCCGCCGCGATCGACCCCGGCGCTCCTCTACATAGCTCAGTTCTGGTGGTGCCTCTGGAACATAGGCAGTCTCTAGCGTTAGTTCCAATTCCTTGGCTGGAGTTAGCTCTCGATTAGTCAGTAATTCGGGCACACCATCACGTCCACTCCGACCCCGACCACCTCGACCCCGAGCGGGACGTTCTGGACGCTCTGATCGTCCGGTATCAGCGCGATCGACTCGGCTGGTAAACGGTAAATCTGGGGCAGCCGTTGGTTCACCATCATTTGCTGCATCCAGCTTCAGAGTGGGAGCGCTTTGATAAGACGGACCACTGCTGCGTCCTTCATCACCAGGACGACGACGGCGGCGGCGACGGTTATTGCCACCCATCTCTTGATAGCTCGGATGATTCAGCCCCAGCTCTTGGACATCATCACTATCATCCATCTCTTCGCTACGGTCTTCCCACGTTGGCTCTGGGGCACTGACAACATTCGGAAGCACCAGATCGCGCCCACGCCCACGCCCAGTAATGGTGCGATCGACAGTGCGCGATTCTCTGAGCGCTACGGCTGCCGGACGCTCAACCATGTCGCCCTCTGCCGTATCATTCTCACCCGGCAAATGCACCAGATGACCCAAACCACCACAGGTAGGGCAAGCACGACCAAAGATTTCGTAGATATTCTTGCCTTGACGTTTGCGAGTCAACTCAACCAGTCCCAGTTCAGACAGTTGAGCAATTTGCGGTCGCGACTTATCGGCTCGCAGCGCTTTGTTGAAGTGTTCTAGCACCTGCAACTGATCGCGCCGTTGATCCATGTCAATGAAGTCAATGACGATCACCCCAGCAATGTTGCGGAGTCGAAGCTGTCGCGCAATTTCGGTGGCGGCTTCGCAATTCGTCCAGAGCACTGTTTCACGAGCGGTTGCAGAGCGTGTAAACGAACCAGAGTTCACATCAACCACGGTGAGCGCTTCCGTCCGCTCGATAATAATGTAGCCACCCGATGGCAAATCAACCCTGGGCTTCAGCGCTTCTCGGATCGCGGCATTGATGCGGAAGTATTCCATAATAGGGGCGCGATCGCGATGGTGATCAATCAACACCCCCCGCGGTAAATCACCGCCACCCCAATTCGTCAACTGCTGCCGCACGCGCTTCAGCCCTGTATGGGAGTCCACCACAATCCGATTGACATCCGCACTGTAAACATCCCGCAGCACCCGCTGAATAAAGTCATCATCCCGATTCAGCAGAGCCGGTGCACGGGTAACGTTTGCCTCTTGCAACACCATCTCCCACTGCTTTTGCAGCGTTTCCAAATCTTCAATAATGGCATCTTCAGGCATATTTTCCGCTTCAGTGCGGACGACAATGCCCATGCCTGCGGGTTTGACCAAAATTGCTAACGCCCGTAACCGATTCCGTTCGTTTTCATTGCGAATACGGCGAGAAAGGTTGACACCCTTGCCGTGAGGCATCAACACTAAATAACGCCCTGGCAGTGAAACATTACATGTCAACCGGGGTCCCTTATTACCCGTTGGCTCCTTCATGATCTGCACCAGCACTTTTTGCTGAGGAGCCAACAGTTCGGTAATTGATCCAGCCATCCGGCGCAACTTCAACGGACCTAAATCGGTGACATGAATAAACCCGTTGCGTTCACTATCACCAATATTCACGAAGGCTGCATCAATGCCTGGTAAGACGTTCTCAACGATGCCAAGATAAACATCACTAACTTGATGACTACCCGTTGCAACAATCAGTTCTTGAATCTGATCTTCTGAAAAAACGGCAGCAATGCGATGCTGCTCTGCAATCACAATTTGTTTGGACATTCAATTTCCTCAAAGGTTGGCGGCGGCAGGAGGATCTAAGTCGGTCATCCTCTAACTCGTGCAAAGGTGCCGCTGCATAACGTACCAGCTCCAAGGCTATGCAACGGCTATAAAAAGATGCCAATCCTGAAATGAGACAGTCTCTAACAGCCTCAGAACGGTTGACTATGGCAAAGACCACTGAATGAATAATCAATAAAACCAGCCAATTACCTTCTCTTGCGAAAAGGTATCGAACTCTGTAAAAGATGGACTAGAAGTCTGACAAAGTAGGCTGCCTTCAGCATCAAATGCTGACTTAACTTAGCGGTACCCCTAAGAGTCTTCAACCCGCGACAGCCTCTGTTGAGTTGCATTATAGCGTGTACAGATTTCTCTGCGACTAAAATTCAAGAATCGATAAGCTGGAGTAGCAGGAAGGAGGTATGAGACGAAGGTTTGAATCAGTGGCTTTCTTCTCTGAGCCGCCGATCGTTTGCACCCTGGACGACTCCCTAAAACGAAAAACAGCATCTAGAAACGCCTAAATCCTTTCGTTCTTTGGCTCTTTGCGACGAAACAAGCATTTGACAACAGGCGAGTTCTGAGAAGTGGCTTGGCATTGCGTGGTCTGTACAACCACACGATTGTTCAAGTGAGCTGCAATCCTGAGTGTTCAGGCATCGCTAAAAGCAGCCGATCGCGATGTATCTGCAACAGTTGCAGTTCTTGCTGTGACACCTGCTCCAGCATATAAAGGACGTGATCAGGGCGAAGTAGCGTACCGTCGTTACGATAACTGCCAAGGTAACGCAGCACGATCGATGTCTCACTGACTAACGCTTCAATTTTCAAGTCAAACAGGCGATCGCGCAGATTGATGTCCTGAGTTTTACCTGCTTTGGTCGTGTGCTGAAACCAAAGCGCCTCACTGGCTTGAATAGTGTCTATCCATGTCTGCCAGGTCGATAAAGTAAGCGACTGAATAGCAGCAGGTGCGTCTGGCTGCACTATGCCAACTGTGATGAGATATTCTGCCTTCTCCAAAAGCTGAGTTGCCGCTGGTGAGCTGACCGGAACGGTTTCAACGTGATAAATCGGGATTTCAGCCGGAAGTTGCGCCTCTAGCTTTGACCGAAAGAGGGTCAGATCCATTACTTCGGTCAGTTCAAAATCGACAATTTCGCCACTACTCGTGACACCAAGCGGAAGGGCACTTGCAGGAATAATCCGTGGTCCAGGATGAAAGCCACCTGTAAAAGTGATGGGTAGAGCGGCTCGTCGTACCACACGATCGAACAAGCGAATCAAATCAAGATGGCTGACCAATGCCATTTCACCATGCTTACCTAACCACACTCGCACCCGTTGAGCACGCTGCTGGTTCGGTACAAAGTGCCCCGCAAAGGCTGGCAGTTCCGGCGGTGCTACCACTACGTTATGCCCAAAGTCAGTGCTACAGACTCCGCAATGAGAGCAGCCGTCAAACGAACAGTCTGGTACTGTTGCTGCTTGCAACGCTCGCTGCAAGTCTTCTTTAAGCCACTGCTTATCAATGCCTGTATCGAGATGATCCCAGGGGAGCGGAGCATCAAAGGAAGGATAAAGGCTAAAGGCTAAAGGCTTAGTGTCTGTTTCATCCTTTAGACTGCCTTTAGCTTGCTCCTCAAAGCCTTTATCCTTTGCCTCAAACATATTCCACTCGCCGTTTTCAATTTGACGATATCTCCAGTCCAACCCCGATTCAGCGATCGCCTGTGTCCAGGCAGTATACGCGCGATCGAGGCTTTCCCACCAGGCATCCATCCCTGCACCGAGTTCCCAGGCGCGCTGAATAACAGAGGAGAGACGGCGATCGCCCCTACCAACGAAATCTTCCATTGCCGAAAGGCGAACATCCGTAAAATTAATTTTTAAGCCTCGAATGTGGCGAAACTCTTCTCTCAAAAGCCGTTGCTTCCGTGCAAATTCTGCGGCTGCAACGGAATGCCACTGAAAAGGCGTGTGTGGCTTGGGCGTGAAGTTAGAAATCGTGATGTTGAAGTGCAGCCGCTTTCTGCCTTTGGCATTGCATTCCTGCTGGAGCCAGCGCACCGTGTCCGCAATGCCCACTACATCAACATCTGTCTCACCCGGCAGACCAATCATGAAATAAAGCTTGACCTTATCCCAACCTTGCTCCCAGGCAGTTTTAACTCCGCGTAGGAGTTCCTCATTGGTTAAGCCCTTATTTACAATGTCTCGCAGTCGCTGTGTACCTGCTTCTGGAGCAAAGGTGAGTCCACCCTGGCGGGTGCCACCGAGGATGTTGGCAATGGTTTCGTCAAAGCGATCGACCCGTTGGCTGGGCAACGATAGTGAAATATTTTCGTCCTTCAAGCGATTCTTAATTTCCATGCCCACCGCAGGCAGCGCCAGATAATCTGAGCAACTTAGCGACAGCAGCGAAAATTCGTTGTAGCCAGTTGTCCGCATTCCTTGCTCGATCGCTTCCACAACTGCGGCTGGTTCAACATCCCGTGCTGGGCGTGTGAGCATACCCGGTTGACAAAAGCGGCAGCCCCGTGTGCAGCCCCGCCGAATTTCTACCGTCAGGCGATCGTGTACGGTTTCGACGTAGGGTACTAGACCAATTGAGTAAGCTGGCATGGGATCTGCCACTCGCCGCAAAATGCGCGTTGGCACATCGGGGCGGTTTGGCTGCACGGAACCATCAGGAGCCATGTCATAAAATTGCGGTACATAGACTCCTGGCACCTGAGCCAGGTCTAATAGCAGTGCCTCTCGGCTTAACCCAGCAGCTTTCCCTTCTTCCAGCACTAGTCCAATTTCTGGCAGTAGCTCCTCGCCATCCCCTAGAGCAATGAAATCAAAGAAGTCAGCATAGGGTTCTGGGTTAGAGGTCGCCGTTTGTCCACCAGCAAAAATAAGCGGATATGTGACGGGTGCCGCTTGCTTATTGTGTACAGAGGTCGCAGACTCAAGATCCCATCCCTGTTGTTCGTCCGTCTTAACCTGCTGACGTGCTTTCCAGGTTAAGGGAATGCCCGCTAGAGCCAGCATCTCAAGGATATTTGTTGCACCTAGTTCGTAGCTGAGGCTGAAGCCTAAAATGTCAAAGTCAGCCAGCGATCGCCGTGATTCAACTGCAAACAGTGGCGTTTGACTACTTCGCAGCTTGATTGCTAGATCAGAGG
>JBGTJW010000707.1:0-8127 GCA_041744955.1 Stenomitos sp.
AGCCGCACAGCTTCCGCCAGAGATTCAGGAAGACATCATTATTGATATCGATGACGTGGAAGAACAAATCAAGAAACCTGAGCAGCAGCGCAACCTACCACGCTTAAAAAAACGCCTGCTTGCTCTTGCTGCTGTCGGCACAACCCTTGCAGCGCAAATCTCAGGTGCCACTGATTATGCTGGCAAGGCGATCGATGTAGGCACTAAAGCCGTAGAGTTAGGAAATAAATTGGGGATTGAGCTTCAACTGCCCCCAGCACCCTAACGGCGATCGCTGTTTCCTCCCGATCGAGCCATTGTCTACAATTAAGTACATCGCTATTGTCTGGAGTGCCCTATGCAAATCACTCTGTCACCCGAACTAGAGCAGTTAGTACAGCGCCAGATCGACAGTGGCAACTATCAAACTGCGATTGAAGTCATCCTGGCAGGCGTGCAACTGCTTGAGCAACAGGCAGACCCTTATCAAGGGCGACTGAAAGACCTGCAACAAGATGCGTTACTTGGTTGGGAAGCGGCTCAACGGGGTGAAGTCGTTGATGGTGCAACGGCAATGCAGCAAATCCGCACTAACCTCCACTCGCACCACGCTTCTTCAGAACCATGACCCCGCAGTTTCGTCTGACTTAGCCTGCAATCCAGAATATTGAGGAAATTGCAGATTACATTGCCAATCAGTCTGGGGTAGAGCAGGGCGATCGCTTTCTCACCAAGCTCGATGCAAAATTTTCTAGAATTGCTCAGTTTCCCCACCCTGGGCGACAACGCGACGAGATTCTGCCAGAATTACAAAGTTTGTCGATAGATCACTATCTGATTTTCTACACCGTCTCTCAAGCAGGGGTAGACATCCTTCGAGTGGTCAGCGGTTATCGTAATCTGACCGATCTGTTCGCAGACTCCAATGAGTAAATGCACATTGACATAGCCCTGTTCTAAATTTTCGTCAGCGGGAATTCTAAAGGCACAGGTTGAGTGGGCGATAGGTATCGCAAGCACCATTCATTCCACCGCATTTACTACTTGGAGACATTCCTATGCCTTACGAAAATATTAGCGCGTCGATTTCACCGGAGAAATTGCAGGAAATCAAAACCGCGATCGCTTTACTCGATGCCAATATGCCGTTCTTGATTAGCCTGACACCGGACGAACGCCGCAAGCGGGTCAAAATGGGCGACAAGAGTTTAGCCTTCGTCAGCAATAGTTTGAACGTGACCCAAAACAACGCTGATGTTGTGCCAGCCAGCTTTAACATTGCCGAATTCAGTCGCGATTATCAGTTGACGATCGCGCTAACAGAAGTGCTCAACCTGCTAGAGCAATTATCTGAAAAGGTGGATGACACCCTGATGGCAGTCGGCAGCGAATCGATGGCAAGCAGTCTGCTGGTGTATGACTATGTGAAAACTGCTGCCAAACACACACCCGGCTTAAAGAGCGTTGCTGACCAACTCGGCGAACGATTCAAAGCAATGGGCAACAGACGCGCCAAACCTGAGCCAAGCACAGCTCAAGCGATCTCACCCATAGGCTGACCGAGCTTCAAACAGGCTCAACCCAGATCAGCGATAGCCTGACTGAGCAAACATATAGCTCGACTCATAGCAGCCATAGCCTGACGTATTTAGCTCTAGATTAACTTGACCGCTCAAGCGATCTCACCCATAGGCTGACCGAGCTTCAAACAGGCTCAACCTAGATCAGCGATAGCCTGACTGAGCAAACATATAGCTCGACTCATCTCAGCCATAGCCTGACGTAGCTCTAGATTAACTTGACCCGATTCAGAGATCGCTCAAGCTATGGTTGAACTAACTCAACTGGTTTCAAAACTAGCTCGACCTCGTTCAGAGATCGCTCGACTCAGTGCAACGATAACTCGACCAGATGTTGAGTTGGCTCAAGCAGTTTTCAAAGACTACATCAGCTCATGCAGAGCTGCGATCGCCCGCTTTGTTGGTCGGGTTGATCACAGGAAGCCCAACACCACCCAGAGAATCGGCTTGTGGCGGGGTCACTGTTTGAGGCTACGCATATAGGCTCTTTTGCTTGAGCGATCGACACAAGGAGGAAAGGTAAAAGGTAGAGTAGGTAAGGGCGTTAAGGAGTCAGGGCGTATGGCTGCATACCAAAAAATTGAGTACCGTATTGGCAAAGACGGCACGATCGTTGAAACGGTATTGAATGTGTCTGGAGCAAGCTGTATGGAGGCAACCGCCGCGATCGAGCAAGCGCTGGGTACAGTCGAGTCGCGTGAGCTACTGCCGAGTTATCACGAGGACGAGGAAGCCCTGTCTGTAGATCTGCCCCAGTCGTTACAGCAGCACGAATAACGTTAGAGCAAGTGAGTCAAGGTTATGACTGATAATCCTGAGCTTTTTTGGTTTGGCGTTGTGCTGACCCTCGTCACCCTTTGCTTGACGCTGAGTCTGGTTGGCACGGGCACGAAAACGGCAGCAACACCGCCGACAGCAACATCTGATGCGACCTCGATCGCCAATGCCGAAATCGTGGCGCTACAACAACAGTGCCAGCGGTTGCGCGCCGAACTTCAGCAGCAAAAAACGCAGCTTAATGTAGACTTCCAGGACAACACCTTTGCCCAACTGCAACCCCTACTGACCCATTACCCCAGCGCCCGCAAGATGGCAGAGCGCAAGCCCGATTTGCCTGCCCGCAACTTCAACGCACTGTTTACGCCCTTAGAAAACCTACTGCAAACCTGGCATGTCGAACCGATCGGCGCTGCCTGGGAGCAAGTGTCCTTCAATCCGCAACTGCACCAACCGGATGCGGAGGATATCGCTACGGGTGAGCCTGTCTATATCCGCTTTGTTGGCTACGCCCACGGCGATCGCATCCTCAGCCCCGCGAAAGTAAGCCGGACGCTGCCGGGAGGAGGGTGAGGAGTGAGGGGTGAGGAGTGAGGAGTGTAGCTTGCTTCCGCTTCGTGGTGGGGTGAGGAGTGAGGGATAAGGAATGAAGTTTTGCGTTTTGCTTCTGGCTCCTGACTGCCTCCTGCCTCCTGCCTCCTGCCTTCCTTTCACAACCAACAACTAACATCTCTTCCATGACCGCGATCGCGATCGACTTTGGCACTAGCAATACGGTGGTCAGCCTTTTAGAGCCAGATACACAGACACCGAAGACGCTAAGGTTTCCGGGCATTTCGCGGGTGTTTAAGCTAGCCATGCAAGCAGGGGATGTGCAAGACGTTCCAGTAGTCCCAACACTGGTGTTTGTCAAAGATGCGGCAACGCTGCTATTGGGGGAGCAGGTGCGATCGCAGCGGTTAGGTCTGGCACAACCAGAGCGTTTATTTAAAGCGTTCAAGCGTGAACTGGTTGCTGATTTTCAGCCGCCAGCGCGTCAGTTGGATGGACAGTCATACAGCGCGGAGTCTGTATCAGCGCAATTTTTGCAGGTTATCTGGCAACAGCTTCAACAGCAGCAGATTCAACCGACTCAGGCAATCTTTACGGTGCCGATCGGTGCGTTTGAGCGTTATCTGGGTTGGTTTCGGGAGCTAGCAGCGCGGTTAGACATTACAGATGTGCAACTCGTTGATGAAGCGACGGCAGCAGCGTTGGGATATGCCGTACAGCATCCTGGCGCGCTGGTGTTAGTGGTTGACTTTGGCGGCGGTACGCTTGATCTCAGCCTGGTGCGAACGATCGTCACTCCAACGCAGAGGGCAACAGATGCCTTGCCAGTGCAATGTGCCGAAATCCTGGCAAAGTCGGACGCTTACCTCGGTGGTGAAGATATTGATCTCTGGATTGTGGAGGATTATCTGCACCAAATTGGCTCATCGCGTAGTGCTGTCGGCGCTGTCGGCTGGCAAAATTTGCTGGAACTGGCGGAACGGCTCAAAATTCGTTTATCCAGCGTGGAGTCTGCGAAAGAAAGCTGGTTGGATGAAGAGACGTTTATGTCCTACGACATGGAGCTGAATCGCGATCGCTTCGAGTCTATCCTGGAAGCGCGACAGCTCTTAGAGCAAGTGCGGCAGGCATTGGATGCAGTGCTGGCGATCGCGATCGGCAAGGGCATTCGCAAAGCGGAGATTGAGCAGGTTTTGCTTGTAGGCGGCAGTTGCCTGATTCCTGCCGTGCAGCAGCTTGTGTTGTCGTACTTTGGGCGGCAGCGCGTCCGGCTCGATCACCCGTTTGAAGCGATCGCGCATGGGGCGCTTGCGGTCAGCCAACTAGCGAGCCTTGACGACTATCTACATCACACCTATGCCATTCGTCTGTGGGAACCCTCTGCTGGCACCCATACCTACGTGCCTCTTTTTAAGCAGGGCAGCCGCTACCCGTGCCAGCGGTTAGAGCCGTTGACGCTACAAGTTGCTAGTAATGGACAAACAGAAATTCGGCTCGATATTGGCGAAGTTGCCACGATCGCCCAGTCAGAGATGACCTACGATGCCCAGGGTCGCATGACCAGCACCCCCTTGCTACAACGAGAAACCTATCGTTCCCTCGAAGGTCAGCATGAAGCCGTTTGCCTTGCGCGGCTCAACCCACCGGGGCAAGCTGGGGTCGATCGCGTCACCGTACAGTTTGAAGTGAATGAGCAACGATCGCTAATCGCCACAGTAAGAGATTTGCAGACGCAGACTGTTTTGGTAGACGGAGAAGCGATCGCGAAACTGCGCTAAAGAGCCAATAGACGTGAGTTCAGGTGATGTCACTCTGCTCAACGAGATTGCCAGATAAGATGGTACAAGGGTATCGCTATCGCTCACGGGTGCGAATTCATGACGGATTCTGCTGTATGGCTAGTTCAACCGATCGCGCCGCTGCCGGACTGGTTTGTGCAGGCAGTCAATCAAGCTGCGAACCTGTCTGCATCCAATGTGGCTGCGCCATATGTGGCTCAATTGTTATGGCAACGCGGCATTCAAGATCCCGATCGGTTGGCAGGCTTTTTCAACCCAGATTGCTATCAGCCTGCTAGCCCGTTTGACTTTGGGCAAGAGATGCAGTGGGCAGTGGAGCGATTGCAGCAGGCGCGTCTCAACCAGGAACCGATCGCCATCTGGGGCGACTTTGATGCAGATGGCGTGACGGCAACGGCGGTGCTGTGGGATGGCTTGGGGCAGTTTTTTTCGCAACAGCAAACGCTGTTTTACTACATCCCCAATCGCCTGACGGAATCGCATGGCTTGTCGCAGCAGGGCATTGACACGCTGCATACAAAACACTGCCGTCTCATCGTTACTTGCGACACGGGCAGCACCAATCTGACAGAGATTGAATACGCCAGCAGCCTGGGAATGGATGTGATTGTGACGGATCATCACACGCTGCTGGATGTGCGACCGCCCGTTACCGCGATCGTTAATCCTCGTCATTTACCGACGGATCACCCGCTGGCAACTCTATCCGGTGTGGCAGTAGCTTTCAAGCTTGTAGAGGCACTTTACGAAACGCTGCCCGACACACCACAAAAGCCGCTGGAATCATTGCTGGATTTGGTGACGATCGGTCTCATTGCAGATTTAGTTGAACTGAAAGACGACTGTCGCTATCTGGCACAGCGCGGCATTGAGCAACTGCAAAAGCAGTCTAATCCACTAACCGCAACGCGACCAGGGCTGTGTAGATTGTTGGCATTATGCAAACGCAATGGCGATCGACCCACCGATATTTCCTTTGGTCTGGGACCGCGTATTAACGCGGTGAGCCGCATTCAGGGCGATGCCCACTTCTGCGTTGAACTCCTTACCAGCCAGGATGTCACGCTTTGCAATCATCTGGCAGAAGCCACGGAACTCGCCAACACACGCCGTAAAGCACTGCAAAAAGAAGTCATTCAGCACGTCAAAACCCGACTTGCCCAACTTGATCTCTCAACCACCCGCGTGATTGTCCTGGCAGATGACCAGTGGCAGCTTGGCGTTTTGGGTCTCGTTGCCGGACAAATTGCCCAGGAGTATGGACGACCCACAATTTTGTTGAATACAGAGTTGGGTGGGAGTTGGGAGTCGGGAGTTGGGAGTCGGGAGTCGGGAGTCGGGAGTCGGGAGGCAGTTGAGCCGTCAATCGTCAGCAGCCAAGTCAATAACCAGGAGTTAGTAGTTAGTAGCCAGGAACAAAACTCAAAACTTCACCCCTCACCCCTCACCCCTCTCCCCTCTCCCCTCTCCCCCTCACCTCACCTCGCCCGTGGCTCTGCGCGTTCTGTTAACAATATTGACCTTTATCAATTGGTGCAAGACCAGGCGCATCTGCTGCATCGCTTTGGTGGGCATCCCTATGCAGCGGGTTTAAGCCTGCCTGTGGAAAATATTCCGCTCTTTACAGAAGCGCTTAATCAACAGGCGCGGCAGATGGCTGAACTGGCGCGTCCATCACTTCAGGCTGATTTGGCAGTGACGATCGCCGCCTTAGGCAAGGAGCTTTTTCAAGCCTTAAAGCTACTGGAACCGTGTGGGATGGGTAATCCAGCGCCCAAACTATTGATTCAAAACTGCTGGTTTGAGCAAGTGCGAAATCAAAATATTAAAGACTGGAAGGGTGGGAAAGTTCGCTACATCAAAACTGAATTTGAGCTTTGGGATGACTCCACTCAGCAGGGCTTTCCGGGTCTTTGGTGGGAGCATTATCAGGATGAGGTGCCCAAAGGCAGGTGTGACGCGATCGTCGAACTGGATGTCAATACTTACCAAAAGCGTTACGAAGTCCGCCTCATTGCTGTTCGCCCCTGTGAGCCAGCCGCACCAACCGCTGCCAGTGATGCTACTGACGCATGGCTACTGGATTGGCGCGATTCGAGCGGTGTTTCCCCTCACGCCTCTCCCCTCTCCCTTCTCCCCTCACCTCTTATCCTCTCCCAATGCCCTACAAGCTGGGCTGAGTTGCAGGTCTGGTTTCGTCGCGCTAAACAGGAACAACGATCGCTGGCGATCGCCTACGCTGTACCACCGCAAACTGAACCACAAATGCTCTGGCAGCAACTGGTTGGCATTGCCAAATACCTTAGCCGCACCGGGCAATCTGCTACTCGCCTACAGCTATTAGACAAACTGGGCATTGGCGATCGCGCCCTTAAACTCGGCTTTCAAACCCTGGAACTGCTGGGGTTTACGCTTCGTTTCAACGACAAGGCGTTTCACGTTTCCTGGCAAGAACATCCGTCACGCTTCAGCACCGATACGGCACTGACGGCAGCGGTGGAGCAATTTGCGATCGCGGTTAAAGAAGAACAGTTTCGTCGCCAGTATTTCTATCAAGTGCCCCTTGCCACGATGCAAGCGGTGGCGCAAGCCTCCTCAGCAGAACGTCCTGCGCCTCTCTGTCTAGAAGCTCCTTAGGGTATTGCTTCGTCGATCGTGACGGGTTGAGGCTGACGTTTGAAGAGAAAACGCCAGAGCCGATAGGTGACAAATGGCAGTACCCCAAGGACAATAACGCCAGCCACTACAGGAAGGGCAATTGCCAGTGCTGACAAGCCAAGGGCGGCAATCAGTTCGAGCGTCGCAAGAATAGGATTCGTCAAGCCACCGGATGTAGCGGTTGAGCCGATGCGTAAGAGGTTGAGCAAACCTTTTGTTAGCCCGGCAGCACCGCCACCGGCGATCGCGGCTAACGTCCATTGTGCCAGTGGACTCATATCTGGAGCGGTTGCAGCCGTGACGACCGTGCCTGCAACAATGGCTAAAGGTGTGGCAACGGTGTCGAGTAAATGATCGAACCAGGGAATGTAGTAACCAGCGATTTCTAGACTACTGGCAACCGCAAACGCAATCAGTGCATGATCGGTGCCAACCCACGCCACATTTGAGGGTAAATCTAAATGCCCGACGATCGCGGCTGCACTGACAACTAGCAACGGTACAAAAACTCTGAATCCACAGGCAGCACTCAAGCTCACGCCTAGAAGCAAACTGATGAAGGTATCCAAGCGCGTCGTCCTCTCCTTGCGTTCGTCTTAGCTGTCCATGACTCAGGCAACTTCAGCTATTGTGACGAATTTCTGGTGGGTAAACATCCGCCTAGAGAACCTGATCGCGCTCACTCAACTGGTGAGAGTTTTCGTGATATTTCTCGGTCGATCGACATCCAGACCACGTTGTACCGCGATCGTATATGCCAGCAATTGCAGCGGTATCACAGT
>JBGTJW010000708.1:0-12993 GCA_041744955.1 Stenomitos sp.
CGGCTGAGCGATCGCCTTCCCATCCAGTACCTCACTGGGATTGCGCCCTGGCGACAGTTTTTGCTTAATGTCTCGCCAGCAGTGCTGATTCCCCGCCCCGAGACGGAATGTTTAATTGATTTAGCGATCACCGCCACCAAGGCTCCTCCCCCTTCCCAATTCTTGGCAGCTCTACTCTCCCAGGGGCATTGGGCGGACTTAGGCACAGGTAGCGGGGCGATCGCCCTGGGACTTGCTACAGCATTTCCCGCAGCCGTAATTCATGCCGTCGATCGCAGTGCAGCGGCATTGGCGAGCGCCCAGTCGAATGCTCGGCAGTACAACCTGACACACCGCATCCAGTTTTATGAAGGTTCCTGGCTGCAACCGTTAGAGCAACTGAAAGGCAAATTGAGCGGTATCGTTGCCAATCCACCCTATATTCCCAGTGCAATGGTGCCAGCCTTGCAGCCAGAGGTTGCCCAACACGAACCGCACATGGCATTAGATGGCGGCAGGGACGGGCTGGACTGCCTGCGGCACCTGATTGCCACAGCACCCGATTATTTGCAACCGGGTGGCATCTGGCTTGTGGAAATGATGGCAGGACAGGCGATCGCGGTTGCCGAGCTGCTGCACCAACAAGGGAGCTACTGCGAGATTCAGATCTATCCCGATCTAGCAGGCATTGACCGTTTTGCCCTGGCGTATCGCGCCTCAGCAGCATCGCAGAGCTAGGAATTGTCTCGCTGCAAAGCGTTAGAGCGATCGGTAGCTGCTTTTTGCAGCGATTCCTTATTCTCCTGCTGGTAGAGCCTGGCAGCGGTTTGCAAACTGCGAATGGCGGCACGGCGATCGTTTAGTGCTTGTTGAGCCAGCCCCAGATTGTAGTAAGCATCGGCATAGTTTGAGTTCAACCGAATCGCTTGATTGTAATCACCGATCGCTTCGCGGGTTCTGTTGAGCGCAAACTGCACATTGCCTCGATTGTTGTAAGCGCCAGCCAGAATAGGTGCCTGTGGTCTCAGCGCGATCGCCTGGGCATAATCTTGCAATGCGGCATCATTGTCTCCTTTTTTGGCACGTGCATTTGCCAGGTTGATATGTGCCTGGGCAAAGTTGCCGTCCAGCGCGACAGCCCGATTTCCTGCTTCCAGCGCTTTATCGTAATTCTGGCGATCGTAATAGGCGTAGCTCAGGTTGCTATGCAACACAGCCGAATTGGGGTCCAGTTTCAGCGCTTGCTCGTAGTCTCTAATGGCAGCACCCGCATCGCCCAGTTGGTGCCGCGCCACGCCACGGTTGAGGTAAGCCGTTGCCTCCTTGGGATTTTTCTCAATCGCCTGGTTGTAATCCTCGATCGCTTCCTTGCTATAACCTGCCTGTGCTTTTCGCAGACCATCGTTGTTAAAACGCTGTGCTGCCGCCGGATCAGCAGGCGCTTGCCCAAAGTTGAACCAATTGGAACGATTAGTAGACGACAACACTGCCGCCAGTAACCCAACAATGGCTGCCAGCAAAATCGCTGGAATAATCAATGCTTGATAGTTGGAAGCAGACCGTCGCATTCTATCCATGTTTGATTGAGCCTTAGACGGAACAACAGCCGAGGCTTCTGACACAGGCGGCACTGACACAGCCCGAACGTCTGACATAGACCTGGGAAAGGCTGAGGCAGCTTCTGCACCTGACAAAGACTCTGGATGGTGCGATCGCTCTGGTTCAGTCATATTGAACAACCGTTGCAAGATCGCTTCTCTCGCTCGCGAATCATCGGGCGTTCTACCGTCGGGAGCGTCTGACGGCAGCGATGGGTCTTCGCTCGGTCGCAAATCGTCTGGTGTTCCCATAGTAGGAGCGTCTGACAGGGGCAATGGCTTTGGGCTAGAGTTGGCGTTTCTAGCCATAGCTCTGTCAAGGATACTAAATCCTTTTCTAGATCCGAAATCCTTTTCTAAAGGAAACATTAATGCTTGAGCAGTCGTACTACCTTGCTGCTGCATGACTGGCACTCGCACTACTACATAGTCAGCCGTTGCAAAGCGACGATCGCTAGCCTGGTTCTCGGTAGAGTGACGGAGTGAGCTACCAGCAGCAGACGTTAGACTCGCAATAGAATCACCTTATTTTTTCGTAGCGCTTTACCTTATTTTTTCGTAGCGCTTTACCGAACCACCCATCCTTTCTACCCGAACCTGGCCCGATCGTCATTATGCTCTTAGAGATCTTCGCTACATTGTTGCTCGGCGGTCTGGCATTTCGCTGGGGTATGCGCTTAGGGAAATTGTTGCTGCGTAGAGGCGCAACCGCTAATGATTTATTTAAGGGTAGAACTTCGCTTTCGTTACTCTTTTTAGGGCTTTACATTGCGCTGCTTTTGCTGGCATTGAATGTACCTCAAATGCAGTTTCTACCAATCGAATGGCGTGTCTATGGTATGCGTATTACCTGGACAATTATGCGCGTTGTCCTGCTAGGGTTTTGTGGGCTGGCATACATCGTAAGCTGGCAAACGGCGCGTGTACAGGTGATTGCAGTAGCGCTTATCGGCATCCTGGGCGTGACTGGGTTTAGCACTGCGGAAGTCTACTTTCTGGCTCCAATCCATACCTGGCTGCACAACAACCTCCAGCCCAACGGCGTGTTTAAGCAAACATCCACGAGCAGTTGTGCCCCCGCTGCCCTCGCTACCGTGCTGCTGCACTGGCAGGTTAAGGCAACTGAGTCAAGTGTGGCACGACTGGCAGGCACCAGCCGCCTGGGAACCTCGATGCCGCAGTTAATTGTCGCTGCCCATGAGCTAGGGATGGACGGACTGGAATTGTCACCAACGTGGGAGCAGATGCGGCGGATTAATCGCCCCGGAGTACTGGGCGTTTGGTTAATGAGTGGTGGACGGAAGCTGCCTCATGCAGTCGCCTTGCTAAAAATGGATGGTGAACTGGTAGTGATCGGCGATCCAGCCAGCGGCAAAATCTATATGCTGAATCAGGCGCAGTTTGCCAAAATTTGGCGGCAGCAATATGTACCAATTTTTCGGGCAAGCGATCGCAACCTTACGGCACAACAAGCAGCCGACTACTTACAGCGCCTCGGCTATCTCAGCCAGCCCTCACGAGATCTCAGTCGAGCACTCCGTCGTTTTCAGACTGCTGTTGGCATTGCAACAACTGGCAACCTTGATCCGCAGACGGTGCTGCTGTTAACGGGTTCCTTTTTGCAGGGAGTACCCACGCTGGTGCCAGGTCAGGTTAGCAATTAATAAGAGTATTATTTTACACAAAGCCCTCTACGGCTCGTTTCAATTAAGTCCCTCTTCGGGATGAGTATTAAGGCTTACTAATACAGCTAATGTTAAGGATACGGAAGCATATTTAACATTTTTAGTGATTTATACAATCATTTTCCTTAATGAAATTAAAGATCGAAACGTTCTCTCAACGAAAATTAGCCGTGGAGACTGACTATATCCTCGTTGTTGACGATTTGGCAGATAATCGCTTTCTGCTCAAGGCACTGCTGGAAGCCGAAGGCTACAACGTTGAACTGGCTAGTAGCGGTGTGGCAGCCCTTGCACAGGCTGAAGCAGCGCCTCCAAAACTAATGCTGCTTGATGTCATGATGCCTGGGATGAACGGGTACGAGGTGACACAGCGCGTTCGGCAGAGTACAAAACTTGCGAACCTACCCGTTGTGCTGATTACTGCTCATGGTCAGGAGAGTGCCAAAGCAGGAGAGGCGGCTGGGGCGAATGACTTTATCTGTAAGCCCTTTGACTTTGACGAGTTGATTAAACGCATTCGGGCATACGCTGTCTAAGCTTGCAGCTTCACTGAATCTTTAAGGTTAGTGGGTTGGTGAGACTGTGAGACCGTTATCGTCTTCAAGCCTGTAAAGATTGCTGTGGGGTATAGGTCATGGCTTCTTTGTTGCGATCGCCCTTGTGATACCCATCACCGCTAGAGGTGATATAGATTACGCATTTGGGTCTAACTTATCACGAGAGTCGCTAGGGAAGGGTGCCATAACTAGAGTGACCCTACGTTCCGAAAGTCGTTATGTCTGGTTCACTACTAAACAAGGGTAACGCTGCACTCAACGCGATCGCCATCACGGTTGCCCTCGCAATCATCTCTGGCTATGTACCCGTTCGACCTGTTTCCATCACTCAGATACAGTTGGCACTGCAAGCTCAGTTGCAAAACGGTCAGCAGTAATGAAGCTGAAAGCTAAAGGCTGAAAGCTGAAAGCTAAATTTTTATACTTCATCCTTTATCCTTTCCGCCTCTTCCCCCACTCCTCACTAAACTAAAGGGAAAGCGCTCAAAGGGTAGAGATGGTGCGGTTAAAACTATGGCAATGGCTGGCGTTAGGGTCGCCGATCGCCAGTATCGTCAGCTTTCTGGTGATCGCAGCAGGGTTTCAGATTCAGCAGTGGGGCATTAGCTGGATTTGGGGCGTTGTCGTGTTGATGTTTGTCATCTGGCGATGGCTACTGGTGCGATGGACTCAGCCAGCACTGGCGCAAGTACGAGCAGTCGTAGCTGAGGTGACAGAAGAGCTGGAGGCAGATGTCACCGAAGCCTCAGCCGCACCAACAGGCAGCGCGGCTCAACAGGCAGAGATTGCTATCAAAACGATTCTGGACGAAGCACGCACTGATCCACCACTTTGGGATGGCTGGACTGAGTTTTGGGCACGCTGTAAGCAGGTGGTTGAAGTAGTCGCCCATGCGTATTACCCACAGGTGCAGCGTCCACTGCTGCAAATCTATGTACCGCAGGCGTATGCGCTCATGCGGGGCACCGTTGACGATCTGGATCAGTGGATGCAAAAGCTGTCGCCTGCACTAAACCAGGTGACGATCGGGCAGGCGTATCAAGCCTATGAAATTTACCAAAAGCTGGAACCATCCGCACGTAAGCTGCTGGAGGTGTGGAACTGGGCGCAGTGGCTTTTGAATCCGGTTGCGGCGCTGGCACGGACGGCAACGCAACGATCGAGCAATCGAGCCACCCAGGAATTATTGGTCAATCTAGGTCAGCTTTTGCGCGAAGCCGCGTTGACGAATCTGGGCAGACAGGCGATCGCCCTGTACGGTGGCATGCCTGCCGCCGACTTAACGCTTCCAACGGCAACCCCAGCCTTACCCAAAGCCAAGACTCAGACCTTACGCGATATTTTGACCCAGGCAGAACCTGCCGAAGCGGTAGAGCAGAAACCTGTCAACATCTTGCTGGTCGGACGCACTGGAGCCGGGAAGAGCAGTTTGATCAATACCCTTTTTGTCGATCGCCGCGCTGAGGTAGACGTGCTTCCCAGCACCGATCGCGTGCAGGACTATCACTGGCAAGCGGAGGGGGGCGAGTCGCTGACGTTATGGGATACTCCGGGCTACGAGCAAACCAACCGTACTGATCTGCGCGAGCAAGTACTGGACTACATCACACAAGCCGATTTGCTGCTGCTGGTTACGCCTGCCCTCGACCCGGCACTGCAAATGGACGTAGATTTTCTCAAAGACGCAAAGGCAGAAGTGGCAGATTTGCCTGTGATTGCGGTGGTCACTCAAGTCGATCGCCTGCGTCCGCTGCGTGAATGGGCACCTCCCTACGATTGGGAGTGGGGTGATCGTCCCAAAGAAGCCTCTATTAGAGACGCGACCGCATACCGCGCCAAACTGTTGGGCGATCGTTGCAACCTTGTCGTGCCGATCGTAACGGGTGACTTGGAGAACGGTCGCGCTGCCTGGAACATGGATTTGCTGTCAGTGGGGCTGATCCAGTCAATCTCGCCTGCCAAGCAACTGCGTCTTGCCCGCTTCTTGCGGAATCTGGATGCCCGCACGATCGCCGCTGCCAAAATCATCGACCACTACACCTTTCAGATGACCACCACGCAAGGACTAACGACCTTTATCAAAAGTCCCGTCCTGCGCTTTATTTCAACCTTAACCACTGGGTCGCCCACGCTGGCATATCTGCTGGCGGAACAAATTCCGATCGAGCAACTGCCCATAGTGTTAGGCAAACTCCAGATGGCGTATGACCTGTTTACGCTCCTCAATGCCGATCTGCCCAACGCCCGTAATTTCGACCTGTTGGGTTTATGGTCGTTGCTGCTGAACAACTCTACGTCACCCGATCGCAATGCCTGGGCGTTTGGTCATGCGGTTACGGAGTACTGGACACGCTCCCATGAAGCAAATGGTAGCCAACAGCCGCTTACACCTGAGCAGCTGGAAGCACGGTTTGAAGCGTATCTTCAGCAGTATGGCGTGAAGTAGGGCGTTATCCAGTTGAGGTCGATCGCGCTACGTTAATCGGGAGCATGTCATATTAGCCGTGAGCAATTATGCTTAGTGCATGAGTAATGCCTGTGAACCAATGAGTCCATTCAGATAGGCACAGCGATGAGCTAACACTTGAGGGACATTCTCGCGATTCCATTGTGCTCCTGATAGTTGAATGCGACGATCAATTTGTTTGATGGCAGATTCAACCGCACCCGAACCAATGGAACCAAGCCCTTCAGCCTGAAAATAGTCATAATTGACCATGCGCTGTTGATGCTTCCACAGATACTCACAAAAGTTCTTCGCTTGTTTTCTTTTGCAGTCGTTGAACAACCTCATCGTTTCCTCAACTTGACCTTTCCACAACAGCGCTTCTGCTGGATTGAGCCGTTTAATCGAACCGCCAACTTTATGGAGATTCTCCTTGAGATGATACCAGTCCAAAATCTCTCGTCGTTCTGATGGTGTAGCAATTTGGCTGATGATATTCCACACGCCATCATGTCCATCACCTAAACAGGTCATCGGTCGGGCTAACGGTTGTTCATTGACCCACTCAATTAATTGGGCCTTGTTGTGAAAGTTGGCAACCATCCCCTGGTCAGTCTCAATGGCTTTGTAGTCTCGCCATTCACTCGCTTCTCCCAGAGGCGTTCGCAACCGAACTTTACCCCCATCGACACACAACTCCGCAATCGGTTGCTCAATGCTTGGCAGAGCAAAGGTCTGACCATGCACCAAGCGTTGCTGCGTTTTGGCTGGTACGCGAATGCCTGTTAGGTAAGCCACATCCTGCTCAGCTTGCTCATAAGACACTGTGGCACTTAAGCGCAGACAGCAATGCTCCAAAGGAGGACTCAATTGACGATAGGGCAGTACTGCCAGTTTAGCGGCTTGCTTGGAGGTGATTTCTAACTCCCCCAAGGTGCTTTTCAGTCGTCTCGGCTTGCCTGCTTGCGTGCCTGTAACCGTTTGGATAAAAAACTCCCTAATTCTGGACTGACATGCTTCTGTAGCTGCTGCCGTACCGCCAACTCAATGCCTTCTAGGGTTTTCATCGCTTCTGGGTCACTTTCGTCATATAAGATTTGGGCAATGGCTTGGAGATGCACTTTGAGCGCCTGTTCTTGTTCAGGAGTCATGGCTTTGCACCAGAGGTGGACTGCGCTGATCCTCGCTGATACGGTCTTAACTTGCCAGTAATGCAACCCGCTTAAGCATTATTACTCATCGCAAAGCTGACATGCTCCCGTCCAAACTGTATGGACAAAACTATCGAAATTGCGATCAGTCCTCCAAAAACAAAAACTCTTGATTTCTCTTTGATAGCTTCAAACAGCTTCGCTTTCACTGTATGTTCACGCTTTTCTGGTTGAGTAAAGCCCAGAGTTTTGCCCTTATGTTCATACGACTTATCCCGATTTTTGTTCTTAGGCAATACATTTTTGGGAAACAACTTTTTCGCAGCGTGTCCGCAGCTTTTCACAAATAAACTATCAAAAGTGCCTCCAACCATACCTCCCACTAGGGGCACCATTTTTGTAAGGGTAATGACGTTCTTCTCACCAGCTTTTGCAATTAGCCGAAATCCAATCTTTTTATTGATTTCAATTAGAACCTTACCGGGTATCTTCTTGATCAGGTTCTGACACAGCTTGGTGCCGATCGCGATGCCTACGCCTTTAAGGATTTCCTCTGCTTCTGCACCGATTAGGCATAACAGAACCATTGTTCTTACCTGATCGGAATGAATGTCATAGCCACGAAGGTGAGCTATTGCAGCAGCCGTATTGGCTCCAAGTGCATAGGATGTGGCTAAACCCACTGGAATAGTAATGGGCATCGCTACAATGCCGCCCAACCCAGTCATAAAACCTGTACCAGCAGCATATGTAGTTCTCCATGCAATAACTGAATTAATGGCATCTTCAACACTAGATGCTTTACTCAAATGATCCGCTGCGACCGCCTCCGCAGATGGCAGAACTCCCAACCCAATTAATCCCAACATCAGCTACCCACTCAAGAGTTTTCCGTACAAGGTTCTTGTTATCGTCACTGGTGCCAGTTGAATCCATAAAATTCAAGCCTTGTAAGGTATTTCGTCTTTTCTATCTCAAGCTTCCCTAGTAACGCTACAAAAAGGCTTTCGTGTCGCTGAAATTTTATAAATCTGCGCTCGCAGGTATAGGTAAGCGATAAATTTTCATCAAAAAGTAATTTCATGGAGAGAATGGAGCCGTCATAAACCGACGTTCGCGGTCGGCTGCATAGGCAATGCAGGCGTTCAAATCGTCTCGTGTCAGATCGGGAAAGTCGTCGAGAATTTCTGCTTCGGTCATCTCGGAAGCCAGGTACTCAAGCACTTCGTACACTGTAATGCGCAAGCCACGGACACAAGGTTTGCCGCCACGTTTTCCAGGCTCAATTGTGATGATGTCTCGATAGTTCATAGGTTCTCACAATCACGAATTGAAGGTAGACGTTTGTCTGTTCGTACTTATTCAAGTAAATTGTCTATGCCAACATTACCTTAACGTTTCGACCGATCGTTGATTTTGCCAACTTGCCGATCGCACCTCTGCTCTGCAAGACTGACCGCGATCGCAAGCTTGCGATCGGATAAATCGGTGAGCGATCGCCTGCACCACTGGTAATAATGAACCAGGTTAGGGCACTCTTTAGAGAGAAGGAGTTTTCAGTGCCTTAATGCTATGACGATTCGTAGACGTTTTTTTCTCCAGGCGAGCGCGGGTACATTGCTTGCCTCCATGGCGCATGGCTGCGTCAAAGCACCCCAGGACAGGTCAGTTTTTAATGTCGATGCAACGCTGCTGAACCAAATCAAAAAACGGGGCTATTTGCTCGTTGCGACCGAAGACGACTATCCGCCGTTTGAGTTTTTGGTGAACGGTAAGCCGATCGGGTTTGATCACGCCTTACTGGATCGCCTCAAAAAGGTCGTGCCGTTTGAAATTCGGCAAGAAATTCTACCCTGGCAGGGCATTCTTCCAGGCGTTGCTGAGGGTAAATATGATGTTGCGCTTACAGCCGCTATCATTACTGATGAACGATCTCGATCGTTGGATTTCACTATGCCGATCGCGGAATCCTCGATCGCTTATATCAAACGCAAAGACGATTCATCAATTAAATCATTGCAAGATCTAGCAGGCAAAGCATTGGGTGTGCAACAGGGCGGCGCTTCATTAGAAGCCATCCCTGACCTTGCTGCCACACTAAAACAATACAAGGGCACGTTAGGACAGGTGCGGCAGTATCGCGGTTTTGCAGAAGCCTATCAAGACTTACTCAACAAACGGGTGGACGCAGTGTTGCACAACATTGTCTCGCTCTCGGTGTTGGTGAACGAAAAACCTGCCATCTTTGAGCTGGGTGAGCGTGTGAGCCGTAAAGCCTATGCTGCCTGGGCGGTAAAAAAGGGCAATCAAGGATTGCTCGACTTGCTGAATCACTTTCTTACCAGCCTGCGGGACAACGGTGAACTCGAACTGCTGCAAGCGAAGTGGCTCAAAATTACCTTTGAAAATTTACCGACGCAACCGCTTTTACCAGGCGATCGTCCCCTGCGGTAGCTCATTCTGCACTGCTCTACTGCCCTTAAACCGACCGAAATCCCTTCACTGGAGAAGGCTTGCGTCACAAGCTAGATCCTCACAGTAACGCTATGCAACTGGTTAAAAAAGTCTCTAAACTACAACACACTCTTTTGGTACGGCTCCTGATTGGCGGTACGACCTTAGCTGTTAGCCTGGGAGCCTACTATAGCTACCAGGCTGTGCGTAACGTCATGCTGGAAAGCCTGAAGAAAAACGCTTTTTTGGAAGTCCAGCAAGGTGGAGATAATATCGATCGCTGGCTGGCAAATTTGAAAGTGCATATCGAAACGCTGGCTCAGACAACGTCAGTCAAATCGATGCGTTGGTCTACGGTCGAGCCATACCTGAAAGCAGAGGTTTTACGCTTTAGTGACGTTTACGCACTGGCGCTTGCCACACCCGATGGTCGGCGTGATGTGACTGGCGGCACCCCTGCCAAGATCAGCGATCGCGCTTTTTTCCAAAAGGCACTAGCAGGGCAAACCAATGTGAGCGACCCGCTGATTAGTCGGGCGGCTAATATTCCAACCATTGCTGTCGCGACTCCGGTTCGACAGGCATTTGACACCATCAGTAAGCCAAGTGGCGAAATGCATAGTCTGGTGCGGCTCGATCGCATCGCCCAGGTGATCGATACCGTCAAATATGGCGATCACAGCTACGCCTTTGCGCTCGATTCGCAGGGAAATGTGATTGCTCATCCAGATCCAGCCTTCGTTCCAACATCTGCAAACCCGGCGTTTAACCTGGTTCAGGCTACCGATCCGCACCTGGCAGCGATCGCGCAACGAATGGCAAAGCGCCAACAGGGTCTTGAGTTATTGCCACTCGACGGCACCCAAAAATACATCGCGTATTTGCCCCTTCAAGAAGCCGACTGGTCAGTGGCTCTGGTCATTCCCCGCGAAAATATTGAAGCGCCACTGCGATCGCTCGACATCATGGCACTGGCAGTCGCTGGCTTGGCAACCACCATGCTAGCTGTGCTCTGGCACGTGCAAACGCTCGAACAAAAGCAGCTTAAAAAAGCGAATGAGCGTCTGGAACATCACGTAACGGAACGCACTGCAACCTTATCAGCCACGCTAGAGCAACTCCAACAATCCCAACTTCAACTGATTCAAAGTGAAAAGATGTCTGCTCTGGGTGGGTTAGTCGCTGGAGTCGCCCACGAGATTAACAATCCGGTCAATTTCATCTACGGCAACGTGACCCACGCCAATGAATACGTGCAAGACCTGCTCAAGCTCCTGCGGCTTTACCAAAAACATCATCCTCAGCCTCACCCGGAAGTGAGCTTATGTGCCGACGCGATCGACGTTGAATTTCTGACCGGAGATTTGCCTAAAATTCTGACCTCCATGCGGATGGGTGCCGATCGCATTCGTCAGATTGTGCTGTCACTGCGTAATTTTTCGCGCCTTGACCAGGCAGAAATTAAACCCGTTGATATTCATGAAGGCATCGACAGTACGTTATTAATCTTGCAACATCGTCTTAAAGAAAGCCGCCACTGTGCGGGTGTGCAAGTAATCAAAGACTATGGCGATTTACCCCTCATCGAATGCTACGCGGGGCAACTCAATCAGGTCTTTATGAATATTTTTAGCAATGCCCTGGATGCCTTGAAAGAGCGGGAAAAGCACTACGACGAAGCAGCTTTGGAACAGTCTCGCAGCCAAATTCACATTACCACGCGGCGCTATGGCACCGACCACGTTCGCGTTCGCCTTGCCGATAATGGCTTAGGTATGCCCCCAGCGGTGCAACAGCGTCTCTTTGATCCCTTTTTTACCACAAAGCCTGTTGGCAAAGGCACAGGTATGGGAATGTCAATCAGCTACCAGATCATTTGTGAAAAGCATCGTGGGGTAATCTGGTGCGAATCGACACCTGAGGCAGGAACGACCTTTTGGCTGGAAATCCCCATCCAGCAAACGGTACAACTCAATCACGCTGAGACTGAGGCAGTGTAGCTTCACCGTTTTTAGGGGCTTTGCAGCAGGAGTTCGCCACGCTTAAGAGCTTTGCGGCTTCATCGTGTACCAATCAGACAGGTTCTGACTCCGTGCGCTCAAGCAGTGGCTCGCTTGCTTAGGAACGCGGATTGAATAGGGTGCAATTCCTTCCGTAGCAGGGACGTGACCTGGAACGTCCCGACAGAAGGGAGATACTTCATGTTCATGAGTCCACGCTCCTTAGGCAGATGGGCAAACTGGCGCTTACGACTATTTATTTGCCCCTACAGCCAATTCAGCTAGAAATGTTTGCTGAATCACAGATTTCTCCTATAATTTGAGAACGATTATCATTACCGAAAGTAAAGAGGCATGACCGATGGTAGCTGCCGATATTCCCATTACTGTCCCTGTGACTGTTTTAACAGGTTATTTGGGGGCAGGGAAGACAACCCTTCTCAACCGCATCCTCACCCATGAACACGGCAAAAAAGTTGCTGTCATCATCAATGAGTTTGGAGAGGTGGGCATCGACAATCAGTTGGTGATTGATGCCGACGAAGAAATCTTTGAGATGAATAACGGCTGTATTTGCTGTACGGTACGGGGCGACTTAATTCGCATCATTAGTAACCTGATGAAGCGGCGCAACAAGTTTGACCATCTGGTGATTGAAACCACTGGCTTGGCAGATCCTGCTCCTGTGATCCAAACCTTCTTTATGGACGAAGATGTGCGATCGCAAGCCAGTCTGGATGCAGTGGTGACGGTTGTGGATGCCAAACACATTCACCAGCATTGGGATGCGGATGAAGCGATCGAGCAACTTGCCTTTGCCGATGTGATTTTGCTCAATAAAACCGACCTGGTAACGCCCACTGAACTGGATGAATTGGAACAGCGCATTCGATCGATGAATGCAATGGCGAAAATCTACCGCACCAAAGATGCTCAGGTTGAAATGGACAGCATTTTGGGAGTTGGTGCCTTTGATCTCAGTCGCGCTCTGGACTTACTTCTCTCCCGACCTGACATGCGTGCGAGCCGTGACCGCCGAGAATGCCTCAAGCCCCGAACTTGTGTGCTTCCGGTGGCTGAGTGGCATGCGCTGAATGCTCGATTTCAAACTGTGACACGACCC
>JBGTJW010000709.1:0-22569 GCA_041744955.1 Stenomitos sp.
ACCTGATCGCCTGAAGCAGCCTCGCCGTCCATGTGCTGAGCCGACAGATAAACAATTGAAGCGTATGAGCGACTGCATCCAAACTAAAACAGCAAGAGTGATACCACCAGAGACGCTTTTAGTGCAGTTGCAAAACCTGGCAAAGCATTTGCGGCAATATCGCATTTACAAGCGAGGGGGACCGTTGCCAGCGGAGTCAATCGACACCCCGGAAGGAGCAGCACAAATTGAACAGTTGGCAGTGTTTAACACGGATGATGCAGACGATCGCCAACAGTCAGAATTTCTCCAGTGCTATCGACAACTGTTTTTGGACAGTCTAGACCAGGCATTAGAGCAGGTTGTGACCGATCGCCAACAAAAAAGTAAAAAACCAGAACAGTCAAGGCAATTTACGACTGCGCTGCATTTATTTTACTGCCAGCAGGTCAGTATGGCTGCGATCGCGCTCCAGGTTGGCTTACGCGGTCAAGATAGCGTCACTCGATTACTCAAGCTTAAAGATTTTCGGGCAGACGTGCGGCGGCATATGCTTCAACACTTGCAGAGTCATGTATTAGAGCAAGCAAAAGCATATTGTGATCCTGAGCGTCTGCAACAGTTGGATGATCAGGTGGAAGCCGCTTTAAACGAGCAGCTAGACGCACTGATGGGAGGGGACGCGAAACGGTCTCAGACCGCTAAAACCTGTTTAGTGGACAGTAGCTTCAGTCGGCAACTTTGTTACTACCTCGATCGAATTAATGTACAGCCGCTTTCATAACCAACACCACAACCATGAGTGATGAATCTATGTATACGTTTGATGTTTTACCTGAGTTTGAGCCGTTGGCACCGGACGCGATCGCGCTCAATGCTGAACAAATCGATCTCGCCGTTGCACTGAGTCAGCGATCACCGCAAACTGAAAACCAGTGGCAGATCTATTTGACCGCACTAGCGTTAAACGGGTTTGAGCAGTGGTTGCACGATCGCGCCAGTGAACTCACGTCTCAACGCACCAATTGCACCATTCTGTCTTCCCTGGTAGCTGATGCCACTACCGCTGCCTGCAATCTCCAGGTCAATGGCTTTCGACTTTGTCTAATTGGCACCGAAAGTGTCTTTGATGGAAACATTGCTCTTCCAGCAGTTGCGCTTGACTCTCCTGACTGTGTAGCACATTTTTATGTTCCCGTTGAAGTGTATGAAGAACAGGCACACATACTCATTCGGGGGTTCTTGCGCTATGACCAATTGCAGCAATACCAAGTCCATTCACCCCAACAGTCTGTAGATGGCACTTATTACTTACCGGTGGCTTGGTTTGAAACCGACGTGAATCGATTGTTATTGCACTTAAGTTGCCTAGAACCATCCGCTATTGCACTACCAGACATCCTCAATCGTGCGGCTACGCCTACTCAACTGCGTCAACTGCTGGTAGAACCTGCCGTTAGTGTCGGATGCTGGTTACGTCAACAATGGGATGAAGCGACTCAAAATCTGCATGGATTCTTGACACCTCTAGAGTTGGCAGGAGCCATGCGAGGCACGCGAGACATTGAAGGGCAATCGCCTGCTACAGACTTTGCCACTATTCTCACTACCTTAGAGCGGTCGGGGCAAACCATTCCACCTAATATCCAGGGGATGTATCGAGATTGGACGTTTGCTAACTATCCCCTCCGTCTCTATGCTGCCACTGCTCCCATCATCGTCGAGAGCCAGACAGCGAATAACCAGGTAACAGAGTGGTCACTGCTGCTCATTCTCGCCACACAACAGCAAGTAAACCTACCATCAGGCATTCGTCTTCAAGTAAGTGATGGTCAAACGTTAATTGGTGAACAAGTACTGACTGATGCCACCACTGCCGATTATTTGTACCTGACTGCGATCGGCACGTTAGAGGAACAATTTATCGTCACGATCGCCCTGGAAGATGGCACTGCCGTTACATTGCCACCCTTTAGTTATTAGCCTGCTTTCTGTACTCAAAACTCCTTATCCCTCACAGCATTCCATGCACTTTGCGCTTGACATCCAACAAATTGAACAAACCTGTAGCTTCCAATTGTCCTGGGGACGACAGTTGCGCCTCACCGCCAAGTTGCCTTATTCAGACGTGCTGACAACTCGTTATCAGAGCTGGCAGGATGCTTATCTCAAATTCTACAACACTGGATTTCGGGCGCGAATTGAGCAAAGTGGAGCAGGCACTTTACCGGAGGTGGATTGGCGTGCTCGTCTAGTGCAAGCAGAAGCTGCCTTGCTCTCTGAGTTCCATTTCTGGTTGAGCAGTGCTGAACTCTTACCCATGCGGTCTGCTATTGCGAAAGCCGCTGTGGGTGCAGAGACGATTGACGACGTGGTGGATGTTTTGCTGACCTGCGACTCACCGCTGTTGGAGCGGTTGCCGTGGGAAACCTGGGAACTGGGCACAGAATTTGGGATCACCAAAACCATTCGATTAGCCCGTAGCCCAAGCACCATTCGCGCTGAGACGATGCAACGGAAGCGTCGGGGACGGCTCCGCATCCTGGCTATTTTAGGGGATGAAACGGGGCTGGACTTTAAAGCGGATCGCGAGGCAATGCAAGTGTTAGCGCCGATTGCCGATATCACCTTTGTGGGTTGGCAGTGGGGACAAGCGCAACCAGATCTTAAAGCTACCATCTGTCGCGCCATTGCCGATGAGCAGGGCTGGGACATTCTGTTCTTTGCGGGACACAGCAACGAGACAGACTTAACAGGCGGCGAGTTAGTTATTGCGCCGCATGAATCCCTTTTCATTCAAGAGCTTGCCAGACCTTTGACGATTGCCAAAGATAAGGGGTTGCAGTTTGCCATCTTCAACTCTTGCAATGGTTTGAGCCTTGCCCATACCTTGATTGATTTGGGTTTGAGTCAGGTGGCAATCATGCGAGAACCCATTCATAACCGTGTGGCGCAAGAATTTCTCATCGGCTTTGTGAACGGCTTGGCGAATTATATGGATGTGCATACGGCGCTTCTAACAGCGTGTCGATCGCTCAAGTTGGATAAGAGCCTTACCTATCCATCTGCCTATCTCATTCCATCGCTCTTTCGTCATGCCGATGCAATACTCTTCAAACCAGAACCCGTTGGTTGGCGGCACACGCTCAAACAACTCTTGCCGACTCGACGTAGTGAAGCGATCGTCCTCGCGATTTTGGCAGGGTTGAGCTTATTGCCCGTGACGCAAGCTCTGCTGTTAGAGCCGCGTTTGTGGGTGCAGTCGGTTTACCGCGAAGTCACACGGCAACTGCCACCCATCACTACCCCACCTGTCCTGCTGGTGCAAATTGATGAGCAATCAATTCGGACGCTGAATGCCCGCAAAATTAATCCGATCGACCGCGCGTTTTTAGCAAAAGTATTAGATCGTGTACAGGCATTGCAGCCCAGTGTCATCGGCATTGATTATGTGTTGGACAACCCAACTGAGGAGGACGCACCCCTGCAAGCATCGATTCAACGAGCGGTACAACAACAGCGATGGTTAGTTTTTGCCGCTAAAGAAGGGGCTACTCGCGAAACTGCCACGATCGCTGCTAATCTCGCTAGTCCCAGCGCCATCTTGCAGGGGTACAACAATGCGTTTCCGGGCTATATCGAACTGCTGCCCCAGTATCAAACTTGTGAACAGCAGTGCCCCTTTGCCTACCTCTTGGCACTGGCGCAGACATTACATCAATCACCCAGTAGCAAATTGCCAACACCTCAACCGAATGATGCTACTGCTCTTCGTACACAAGTTATAGCGGCTGCAAACCAGCAGGCAGCAAAAAATCCCGCGATCGCAGCGCTCTTACAGACACACCTCCTCCCGCTCACGACTGCCTCACAAAACTTTGCCCAAGTATGGCTGCAACCCATCACCGACTTTTCGATTCCGCCCCAGCAAGTCTATGAATCGATTACCGCTGCACAACTACTGCAAGGTACCCGACCGCAAACCACTGCTCCCATCGTGCTAATTGCCGCTGGTGGCTATGACCAAGCTGGTATCGATAAACCAGGACAAGACAATTTTGCCGTGCCGGCAGCAATTGGTCACTGGCGGCAGCAACCACGATCGCCATTGATCAATCCACAGATGCATCCACAGTGGTTTACGGGTGCCGAGGCATTGTCCTATATGGTGCATCACATCCTGCAACGACGCTTTGTCATTCCCATTCCCGATCTGTGGATGCTTGGCATCGCCGCGATCGTGGGTAAGGGCACGGTTCTGTTTCTGAAACGACGCGAGAGGGTAAAGCGGCGATGGTTTATGCTGGCAACAGCCATTTATGGCTTAGTTGGTTTACAGTTATACATCACACCTGGCATTGTGATGCCGTGGCTTTTACCATCGGTGCTGTTTTGGATTTATAGTCTACCTGCGATGAAGAGAAAAGCAAATGGTTCCTCGTAGTCAACTTGAGAGACGATGTCTGCGGTGTTGGGGAAAGGCTTCAAGCGTTTGGTTAGGAGTGCTGCTTGCCTATGGCGCGATCGTCGTGTCGCTTATGATGCTTGCTTCTGAGGCAGTTGCTTCTGAGATAGTTGCTTCCGATCCAATTCTGATTAGCCAGCAGCTTTCTTGGAGCAGTCTTTTAGATCGGCTTCGTCGCCGCGATAAGCCACCGCATGGCTCACGGGGCGAACTGTGTTTACTGGTGCCTGCACAAGCAAACGAACCAGACGTGATGTGGCACGATCGCCCATTGTTTGTGTGGCAAGGGTTAGAACAAACCATTGGTTTGCGGCGATCGGGTAGCGAAACAGTGTTTTGGCGGCGATCGCTCGCCCAACCGGGAACTACCGTGAATCAACTGCAATATGTAGGACTGGCGTTACAACAGGGACAAACTTATGAACTGTTGCTGTTTAGTTCACCTACAGCCACACAGCCCGTGCGATGGCAAGCCTTTATGATTATGCCCGCTCGCGATCGTGTCTCTGTAACAACGGCACTGCAAACGTTGACAGTAAAGCTGCAAAAGGAGAACGCCAGTGAAGAGACGATCGCGCAGCAACGAGCACGGTATTTTGGCGATTACCAGCTTCAGTCCGATGTGTTGCAGGAAGTTTTTGCCGTGAAAAACCCCTCGGTTGCGCTCAGGCAATTCGTAACGGATCTTTCAAAGCAATTTTGCAGTTCCCCTTGATCTTGTTGCTTGTGATGGCATTGGGAATCTCAGTATCGACACCCCAAACCAAGGTGTTCCCCGTCAAAACTTGAACAATAGCAACTGCAAGCTGCAATGTTCAAGTTCAGAGCTCGGAACTTTTCGCTCAAAGGTCGGTAGCGAAGCTTTTCAAAGGAATCGTTCCCCTTCTCCACCCGGAATTTGTTGTTTAAAGTGCGATCGTTCAAGCTCAGAACTCGACACTTGCAGTTTAGAACTGGAATGCTGAAGATCAAGGGTGCGATCGCCACGAAAAAAGCACGACTGACGGGATAATTGGGTCAGTCTGTGCGATCGGATTACTGCTGCCCGTGCATAACCTCTCAATCGTGGGAGTGAGTAACACTGTTGAGTTCTTACCCCCATCATGCATCACTAAAATCGCTCCTCTAAACTGAGATGGACAGCCACGCTGCTCTCTTTGTGTCTGTTGACTGGGGCGATCACCGGAATTCACAAGAGCGCACAGTTCTTGTCCAAGAAGCGTGTGAAGATAACCGTTACTAGTGTGACAGGCGCAGATTGCATAAGCTGTCAACGCTCAGAGAGAAGCTTGATTAGACGCTACATTGATTGCGCCTCGCATTGGCGTAAAGTTGCTGAAGAAGTGCGGGTGAATCGTGAATTGTGGATAGCGTTTTATTACAGTCCTTTCTAACGGAGATTTTGAGTATGAAGGGCGATCGGACATCAGGAAAATTGTCACACCTGCGGCAACTGGTCATGCTGTCATTACTGGTTGCAGTTTCTGGCGGTTTGAGCGTTCTGGCTGCGAGTGTTTTACCGATGTCTGCTGCGGTTGCCCAAACAACAGACGCGAGAAAGGCAGAGGGCGATCGGCTTTTAGAACAGGGGAAGCGACACTACCAAACTAGACAGTATCGAGCAGCGTTGCAGTCTTGGCAACGGGCACTAGAAATTTATCGAGCGACCAGAGGTCAGGAAGACGAAGCTAGGGTGCTGATGTATCTGGGTGATGCTTACGATTCTCTACATCAGTACAACAAAGCGATCGAATCCTTTCAGCAGGCATTACCCATTTATCGAGCAGTGGGCAACCGCAGAGGAGAAGCAGGGGTGCTGATGAATCTAGGTCTTGCATACGATTCTCTATCAGACCATGGCAAGGCGATCGAATTCTATCAACAAGCCCTAAGCCTACATCGCCGAGTGCAGAACCGTAATGGAGAAGCTAACACGTTGGGGAATCTAGGTAATGCTTATCATTTCCTGTCGCAGTACAGCAAGGCGATCGAATTCTATCAACAAGCCCTAAGCCTACATCGCCAAGTGCAGAACCGCAACGGAGAAGCAAGTGCGTTAACAAGTCTGGGCAATGCCCATAATCTTTTATCGCAGTACAGCAAGGCAATTGAATACTATCAGCAAGCCTTGCCCATCTTTCGCCAAGTGCAGAATCACAATAAAGAAGCCAAGGTGCTGAATAATCTAGGCAGTGTTTATTTTTCCTTGTCGCAGCACGGCAAAGCAATTGAATACCATCAGCAAGCCCTGAGCCTACATCGTCAAGTGCAGGACCGCAATGGAGAAGCTAGCGCGCTGATGAATTTAGGTAATGTTTATGATTCCCTGTCGCAACCCAGAAAGGCGATTAAGTACTATGAGCAAGCTCTGTCCGTCTCACGCCAAGTGCAGAACCGCAATAGAGAAGCCAAGGCGTTAGGGAGTCTGGGTATTGCTTATTATTCCCTGTCGCAACCCAAAAAGGCGATTGAGTACTACGAGCAAGCCCTACCCATCTTTCACCAAGTGCAAGACCAAGTAGGAGAAGCTTCTACACTAAACATCTTAGGACTTGCTTATAGTTCTTTATCACAGTATGGCAAAGCGATTGAATACTATCAGCAAGCCCTACCCATCTTTCGCCAAGTCAACGACCGCGATGGTGAAGCGAAGACGCTGAATAATTTAGGACTTACCTACTTCAAAACAAACCAGTTTATTCAAGCAGAACAAGACCTGCGGCAAGCGATCGCTATCAAAGAAACAATTCGTCTTGATCGTCTATCTGACGCCAACAAAATCTCATTATTTGAGGAGCAAGAGAGAACCTACCGAACCCTTCAACAAGTTTTGATTGCTCAGAAACAATCCGAAGCGGCATTAAGCATTTCAGAATGGGGACGTGCCAAAGCCCTGGTCGAACTGTTAGCAGCTCGCTCCACAGGCGACATGAAAACAGCAACGTCTCCACAACGATCCGCAGCACCCTCGATTCAACAAATTCGTCAAGTCGCCCAGAGCCAGAACGCAACGCTGGTTCAGTATTCCATTATTTATGATCAGGTTAATCAGCCAGGAGAAGACCAGGAGCGATTTCCAGCATCGCGGCTCTACATTTGGGTGATTAAACCTACAGGTGAAATCACCTTCCGCAACGTTGATCTCAAATCACTCCTACAGCAGCAAGCCCTATGGGAATTAGTCCTGATCAGTCGGGGTGCCATTGGAGTCAGAGGGCTTCCTGATCGCGCCAGCCTCAAGATTCCGCCGGATGTGATCGCTAGAATTCAGCAAGCACAAGCAGCCCAGACAAAATCTAATCTCCAACGACTCCATCAGATTCTGATTTCGCCGATCGCCGACCTCCTGCCCCAAGACCCCAATCAGCACGTTATCTTCATGCCGCAAGCTGAACTGTATCTCGTTCCCTTTGCAGCACTGCAAGACCCCAACGGCAAATACCTGATCGAGCAACACACCCTCCTCACCGCACCCTCCATTCAAACGCTGGCGCTGACTCAGCAACAAAAAGCCAGACTGAACCACCCAACCCAATTCACAAACGCCCTCGTCGTCGGCAATCCCACCATGCCCAAACTGACCGACGGCACACTTCCACCGCTTCCCGGAGCCGCCCAAGAAGCTGAGGCAATCGCGCCTCTGCTCCGCACCAAATCACTCACCGGAAATCAAGCTACTAAAGCCGCGATCGTCCGGCAAATGCCACAAGCCAGCATCATTCACCTCGCCACTCACGGACTGGTCGATACCAACAACGGCTTCGGCAGCGCGATCGCCCTTGCGCCCGATCGTCCCGGCACACCCAACGACGGCTTACTGACAGCGGAAGAAATCTTTCCCATGAAGCTGAAAGCTGAACTAGTCGTGCTCAGAGCCTGTGATACCGGACGGGGACGCATTACAGGCGATGGCGTGGTTGGACTATCGCGATCGCTGATCACTGCTGGGGTTCCCAGCGTCATGGTTTCCCTCTGGTCGATTCCCGATGCTCCCACTGCTGCACTAATGACCAATTTCTACCAAAACTGGCAAACTCGCCGCATGGATAAAGCGCAGGCACTCAGACAGGCAATGCTTAACACGCTGAAAACGCATCCACAACCCAAAGACTGGGCAGCCTTTACGCTCATTGGTGAAGCGCAATAGCCGAGACAAGGCAGGCCTTTACCCAGCCAATTCACCAGCCTGTGGCAAGTCAGCGATGCAGGCACGAAAGACCTGACACTACGATCGCCTCCTTGCCAACCAGGGTCGTAGCGATGCCCTCCGACAAACCCAACTGGACTTTCTCCGCAGCACCAACTACGCCCATCCCTACTACTGGGCAGCTTTTGTGCCCTCCGGCGACTGGCAACCCTTAAAGTGATGAACGGTTGCATAAACCTCTACCTGTGAGAGGAATGATTGTGAGCTGGAAATCATTATCCCAGCACCTTCAACGACGGCTTACTCGTACTGTATGCCTCATCGACTGTTACCAATCAGGATGAAGGGTGCCCAGAAGTAGGGATGCTTGAAGTCGATCGCGCCTGATGGTCTCGTAGGCTTTTGACCTTTAACTACCAGGGTCGCTCTATCTGTAAGATCTTTGGCAGTCTTGTCACCTTTGAGGAGACTCAGTTGCGCCTCTTGCAATGCCTGGGCTTTGGTTTTGCCATCAGACAGGTGTTTGTAAAACTGCTGCATCATCAGCGCTGTGCTAGTATCGTTGACTGACCAGAGAGAAGCCATCACAGACTTCACTTGTCTGCTGAGAAAGGAGTGGCTGAGTCCAGGTATTTCCATCCCATCGCTGGCGCGATCGCCCACCGCAGTTTCACAGGCGGACAGTACAACTAAATGAATGTTCCGCAGTCCGTGGCTGACCAAATCCCTGATTTGCTCTGTTGTGATGGGGTTGCCGCTACCAGAAACAAGGTAAGAATCATCAGGACGACCAGGAACGGCTTGCCCATGCGTGGCAATGTGGAGAATGCGATGATCTTTGAGGTGTTGTTGCAGTGCTTGATAGCTGAAGGATTGGTTTAAAAACTCTGTGCCGGGGTAGATGCCGTTGGTGTCTTTGGCATCTTTCGTCCTCACAATGGCATTGAGTTCCATTGGCACATAGTCCAATGAAGAGAGGTTGGGAAAGACTGATGCACCCATTGCCAGCACAAAAGGCTGATTAGCGCTGGGTTGAGGAAATGCTTCAGTCACATTGGTGAGGCTGGCAGCCGTGACCGTGGCAACGCTATAGCGCTGAATGAGATAGTGGTTGCCGTTATAGAGAGCAGCAAAGGGAATATAGCGAGTGATGCTGTCGGGCGCAAAGACGATATGTTTGATCTTGGCAGCTTTGAGTTCTGCTTCGAGAGGCTGAATGAGCCAGGTGTAAAGCTGCTGGCTGGTGGTTTGCAGTGTGCTCAGACTGCCAGGTTTTCCTAGCTGTTCTCGAAAGGTTTGAATCGTGTTAGAGAGGTCTGCAACCTTGACGTTGGTTTCAAAGGGGCGGTAGCTAATAGCTCCATTACCAGCTTTGAGGATCAGCAGAAATTGCACTTTGTCTTTAAGTACGAGCGGATAGATTAAGGCAGTGTCTGCTTGCGCGTTGATGATGTCAAAGGCCTGAGCGTTAAGGTTGTCAATGGTGAGCGTTTTTTCGGTAGCAAAATGTTTGGCAAGAATCACCCGCTGTTGCTCAAGCTCCCGATCGACTGCCCGATTAAGCGTCCCCCGCTGGCTGTAGAGTTGCTCTAAATTGGTGCATTTTTCCTGCTCACATTTAGCGATCGCTTGAGTGAAGTTAGCTACTGTTGTAAACTGCTGTAAAATCTGTTTCAATGCGGCAGCTTCAATGTTGGCAAGACTGATGCCAGAACCCTCGATACCCGCATCCCGAGTGTAATCGCGTAATTCCCTGAGTTTGAGCAGTTCCATCACCGCTTGTGCTTCTGGCAGGCGTTTTTGCTCAATCAACAGGTTGGCAAGCTGGCGATAGGTATTTGCAACCGTTTCGGCATAAGATTGCTGTTGCTCTTGAGACAGAACACGCAGGTTGCGTCGAATACTTTCGTAGGTGTTGACCGATTGTTTGTAGAAAGCGATCGCCAGTTCAGGTTGATTTTGCTTGGCAAATAAATCTCCCAAATGGCTAAGGGCTTGAGCCTGTGTAGGGCGATCGCCCGTCTCTTGTGCAACGACCAAGGCTTCCTGTAAGGCGGATTGGGCTTCAGTTGCTTTACCCAGTTGAGTCTGGGCTTGTCCTAAAAAGCTCAGGGTGGCAGCAGCATCAGCGCGGACTCCCATTTGTTGCTGGGCGATAAGGGCTTGCTGAAAAATGCTAGCAGCTTTTGCAGATTGGGCTTTCTGAAGATAAAGCCGACCCAAACCCTGAAGTGTGGAGGCTTCGACATAACGATTGCCAATGGCTTGAGCGATCGCCAGAGCTTGCTGATAGTGCTTCAGTGATGCATCTAAATTGCCCTGGTCGCGATAATCGGAGGCAAGGGCAAGCAAGGCTGCGGCTTCCTGCGGTTTTGTGCCGATTTTTTGGGCTGTTGCCAGGGCTTGTTGATGGGTAGCGATCGCCAGCGAATATTCACCCAACTGACGGTGCAGTGTTCCCAAATGCAGCAACACCGACACCGTACCCGTGGGTTGCCCAATCTCCTGGTGAATTTTCAGCGCTTGCTGATAGTTGGTTAAAGCCTTGGCATAGTCGCCTTTATAGCGATGCACCTCTGCAATGTTACCCAGAATTGTTGCTTCAGCGGCGCGTTGCCCGATCTTTTGCGCTACAGCTAGAACAGTCTGGTAGATTTCCAGGGCGGCGACATAGTTGCCCTGATCGCTGGCAATTTTCCCCAAGTTCGCGTGATAGGTGATTTCGCTGCGGTTATCTTGCTTAACGGCAATCTTTAGAGCTTGTTGGATAAATTGGGTGGCTTTGGCATAATTTCCCTGATTGAGCGCCACTACTCCCAAGTTATTTAGATTTTTTGCCTCGCCTGCTCGATCCTGCTGCTGACGATTAATTGCCAGAGATTGTTGGTACAGTTCTTGGGCTTTTGGGTAGTTGCCCTGGTCGTCATACACAGCTCCCAAGTTGTTAAAATTTGTTGCGACTGCATGCAGCATGCTCCCTCGCCAAGTGGCAATCCTAAATTTGAATGAGTCAAAAATATAGCCTGTGGGTAAGGCATCAGGCACAGCACACCCCTGTGAAGAAAGTCCAGGCTTGGCTTGAGGATCTTTGCCACTGTAAAAATCATTTCGTTCTTGACACAGCCAACGAATGTTTTGAGGGGTAACCCCTGCGGACAATTGCTCAGCAGTTTTTTGGTTATTCACCAATAGATCTTGATAAATGGCTAATGCCTGTGCATAGTTACCCTGAGTAACATAGATACTGGCGATACTGATTAGGGCAATGCTTTCTTTCGTGGTGTATCCCCGACTGAGTTGGAGGGCTTGCTCGTAGTGGGCAAGTGCTTGAGCATAGTTTGCCTGCTCTTTATAAATGATCCCAATGTTGAGCAGGGCAAAAATTTCTTGTTCGCGATTTTGCACCTCTCGCGATCGCGCCAACACGCGCTGATGGATCGCTAAGGCTTGGGCATATTGCCCGCGAAACCGATAGACCTGGGCAATCCCTCCCCAATATTGCAGTTCTGTGCCAGGAGGCTGGAGTTTCTCGGCAAGGGCGATCGCTTTTTGGGAATAGTCTAAAAATTGGTCGTATTGCTCTGGGGTGTTGTGGCGATTGGCTAAGCCAGAGTATATATTGTGCTCTAAGAAGATTAGGCTCTGCTCGTTATCGGGTTTTCCGGTCGCTTGGAGCAGATCACGCATTTGGCGAGTTTGCTCTAACGCTTCAGCGTATTGATTTAACGCATTGTAAGCATTGACGATTCCCCTCCGCGTCTGAAAAATTTCTTGCGTGATTTCTTGGCTTGCCTCTGCGTCTTTAAGGTCTGTAGCAAGTGTTTGTGCCTGCTGCCAGATCGGAAGGGATTGCTCATACGGTTTCACGGCTCCCGCATAGTTTCCACTAACATGAATCGCCTGCCCAATGTTGCCATAAGCCTGGGCGATTGCCTTCAGCGCCCACAGCTCTTGGGGGCGATCGCGATTGCCGCGTGCTACTTCTAACTGTTGCTGAAAGGTGGCTAAGCCTTGCTCTGATGAAATTTTAGCCTGAGTATAATCCCCTTGAGTGCGGCGAGTAATGCTATCAAACAAGTGAGTATAGCCAATGCTGCTCAAAACCTGAATTTCTTGCTGTGGATTCTTTAGCTGTCGGTATAAGGTCAACGCTTGCTGATAGCACTCTAATGCTTGAGGATATTGCTTTTGTTGTTTATACCCATCGCCCAAATTCTTCCAAACTTGTGCAATTCCTGATTGATTACTGAGTTTTTGATAGATTGCTAATGCCTGTTGAAAGGCTTCTACTGCCTGTGGATATTGTTTTGCCCGATAGTACCCCACTCCTATACGATTCTGCGCGTCTGCTACGGCTGCAATATCAATGGTTTTTGCCAGCATTAGCGCTTGCTGATACGCCTCTAAAGCCTTCGGCATTTGCTTTTGGCTAACATAAAACCCGCCAATTTCCAATAACACCGATCGCTGAAACCAGAGATTGTTCGCAGCTTGGGCGATCGCCAGTGTTTGTTGATAGGCTGGTAACGCTTGCTGTAGTTGTTGGTTGCCCTGCTGGATGGATGCTATCACCCAAAGACCATAGTATTCTGCCAACCTGAATCCAATGTTTTGGCTGAGTTGTTGCTGCTGTTGGATTGTTTTCTCTGCAAGCTGTACATCCTTTAGTGCTGCATGGGTAAGTGCAACCCAGTTGAGCACGGATGCAACTTGATCCTGATTTTGATCTGCTTGCGCCAGATTGATTGCCTGTTGAAGGGCTTCCAGTGCCTTAGGGTAGTCTGGTTGAAAATACAGCGCAATCCCAAGCATCAATCGCGATCGGGCTTCCACTCTGCGATCGCCGACTTGCCGTGCTATTTCAACCGCTTTTCGAGCATTGTCCAGCGCTTGCGAGTAGTCTCCCTGCAACCGATGGAACGCACTCAGCCCTGCTAAAACTTCTGCTTCTCGCGCACGATTACCCACTTGCTGTGCCAGTTTCAATGCCTGCTGGATCTTCGCTTCCGCAGATGGATATTGACCATTCGCCAAATCCATGTCTAAGAGATACAGTAACGCTTCCAATTGAGCATCACTGTTCTTATCCTGAGATGCAACGCTCAGTGCTTGCTGATACAGTGCGATCGCTTGCTTAAACTCTGCCTGTCGAAAGTGTTGTTTGGCAGTCTCCAAAAGCCGTTGGATGGATTCTGGTGGTTGCACTGTTGAAGGCGACACTGTTTGTGCCTGGGCATACATTCGTGCGTGTGGGTTCAAGCTTGGAACAAATGGGGCAATGGTGCCAGCACCAATCAGCGCCAGGGCAAAACCAACCGACTTCAAACAAGGGGGCATCTCAAAAAACCTCCACAGACACAGAATGCTTCCACAGGTATATCACTCTCCTGGCTGAGAGGATATGCAAAGGGATCGATTGACCTGACGACGAACCGTTAAAATAGGAACATTCCTCCGCAGAGCCGTTATGAGCCAGACTACTGACGAGCGAGTCTGCTGGACATCAGCCGACCTGGAGTTGCTCCCCGAAAGCAGCAACCGCTATGAAATTGTCGGTGGAGAGCTGCTTGTGACTCGTGTGCCACACTGGGGACATCAAAAAGCAGGCGGCAATACTTATGCTGAACTCAGAGATTGGTCACTGTCCACTGGCTTAGGCGAAGCCGTGCAAGCACCAGGAGTCATCTTTAGCGATGCGGACAACGTGATTTCCGATGTGGTGTGGATTAGCAGCGAACGACTTGCTTATGGGTTGGATGCAGCTGGACATCTTACCCTGGCTCCCGAACTGATTGTAGAAGTGCTGTCTCCCGACACCGACAATGAACGACGAGACCGAGAAACAAAGCTTAAGCTTTATGCCGAACGAGGTGTACAAGAATATTGGATCTTGGATTGGCGATCGCTGCAAGTCGAAGTGTACCGTCGGCAGAACGCGCTATTGAAGTTGGTTTATACGTTATTCCCAAATGACACACTGACATCTCCGCTATTGCCAGCATTTAACTGTTCTGTCGAGCGACTCTTTCTCTAAACCTTTTGTCGTGCCACAAGTTGTTGAAATAGTCCCGGTTTCACTGCCAGTACATCAAACGTGCCCTGATCCACGAGGCGACCATTTTGTAGCACGTAGATGCGATCGGCATTGCGAATCGTACTCAGACGATGGGCAACCACAATGCGCGTCACCTTGAGGCGATCGAGACTGTCGCTCACAATTTGCTGAGTGCGGTTATCCAACGCACTGGTGGCTTCATCAAACAGAAGAATGCGGGGACGGAGCGCCAGAGCACGGGCAATCAACAGTCGTTGGCGCTGCCCACCGGAAAGATTAGTGCCGCCTTCACTGACCACCGTGTGCATTCCCATGGGCATCGCTTCAATATCCGCTGCCAAGCCTGACATTCGAGCCGCATCCCATGCCTCATCCATCGCAATCAAGGCGCTACCCGCAATATTTTCAAACACCGAAGCCGACATCAAACGGCTATTTTGCAGCACTACACCCAACTGGCGGCGCACAGCTTTGACATCCAGACTGGCGAGCTCTTGCCCATCAAACGACACCACACCTGATTCAGGCAAATCAAACCCCAGCAGCAAACGCAACAAAGTAGATTTCCCACTGCCCGAAGGACCCACCAAGGCAATAAATTCTCCCGGTTCAGCATGAATGCTAACATCATCCAAATTCAACGCACCATCGGAACGATAGCGAAACACTGCGTGATCCACTGCAATTCGTCCAGTCAGTCTTCCTGGATTAGCTTTGGAGCTATCCACTTCAGGCACGGCTTGAAGAATGGGCTGCGCCCGCTGCCAAATTGGTTGCACTTCTAACAGATCGACCACAATGGTGCTGAGGCTGGTCGCACCGCTAATAAAGGTGCCAAACGCCGCGTTAAAAGCTAGAAACGTTGACAACGAAAACCCACCCGTAGAGGTCGCCAATAAATGCGTTGCCGAGGCGAAGAGCACAGCAGGTGTCAGCGTAGACAACAGGCTGTTGATGACAGCAAGGTTATCTTCGATGCCTTGCGTCCCCAGCATCAGATGAAGCTGTTGGCTGTACTGTTGCCCCCAGTAGGCAAACGCGCGGGATTCGGCTCCAGCAACCCGAAACTTTGTTACCCCGTTAATCAACTGCATCATCACGCCCAGCAATTTACCCTGCCGCTCTAGCAAGGGTTTCATGCGTTTGAGTGTCAAGCGTCCGGCAATTACTGTTACGGCGATATTAATGCCAGCCACTAAAACAGCAATTATCGCCAACGGCACGCTGTAGTAAAACAACAAGCCCAGGTTGAGAAACGAAAAAATCCCAGAGAATAAACTCTTGAGTACCGTATTGCCTAATCGTTGCCGAATTTGACTAATCGCCGAAACGCGAGCACTCAAATCACCGCTGGTATATTGCCGGAAAAAAGATGGTTTCAGCTTGAGTAAGCGATCCCACACCGCTGCCTGAGTGGCAGAATCGGCAGAAGTTTCTAGCCGCATAATGGCAAAAGCTTGAGTCATTTGAAACAAGGTAGACCCAAATGCAACCGCCATTAAACCCAATGCCATTTGCCACACCAACTGACGGTTGGCATCGGGAATCGCCCGATCAACCAGGAGTGCCGTGGCTAACGGCATAACCATCCCCAACAAAGTTGTTGCAATGCCAGCGGTAAGAATAATAAGAATTTCCTTCCTTCGTCCCCGAGTGGCAAATTTCAACAGATCGATCGGACGTAAAACCGTGGGTAGAGAACGATAGAACGTGTAAGCAGTTTGGGAAAGTTGGCTGGCGATCGCGCGATCACATTTTGTCCGGCACTGAGTGAAGGGATCATACACTTCATAGGTGGCTTCTCCTTTCGGCAACAGTGCCATAGGTCGCCCATCGTCCAGGGCATAAGTCACAAGCGGACCGCAGTCTTTCGTCCACCAGTCGTCTCGCAGACTAATCTGCCGGGTTTGTAGATGGGACGCACGAGCGATCGCGTCTAGAGGATTACCCAAGCGCCGCCGATCCTCAGATTCACTGGGTGGATTGATGGTGACACCCAAAACATGACCCACCGCCCCTGTTGCCATGAGCAACGCACTATCAAAATCCCTTGCCTGATGAATGATTGCTTGAGCATTCTTCGCCTTCGGCGCTTGGAAAACCTTGATAAATTCTGTGTTGGTCTTAGTAAATGCTTCCTGATTGCTTTGTTCTCGCAGGTATAGCCGTTCCAATTCCTCCTGCTGTGCCTGTTGAAGCTGGGTCGCCAGCAATCGTCCAATGAACTGTTGCAGTTGCAACACGCCATTGAGGAAGTGCTGAGGTTGAGTCAGGTCGGTATAGCCACATCGATCAAGTTCAACTAAGTTTGTTGCTTGGAGCCAAAGAGACCCTGCGATCGGGAACCAGTCTAGATCAGGCGTAAGCGTTAAATTATGCCAACCGAAGAGTCTCGCTTCCCCCTTGTGGAGCCGTATCCAGGACACCTGCCCCTGCGACGGCTGAAAGATTTCACCCGCATCCAAAATGCCAAACCGGGTAATGGGAGTCGGGAGGATGCAAGATGTTAGGTTTGAGGCGACACTGCTGAGAGCCATCACCCAGGCTTCTAGCCCCATGATCACAGTTGTGGGGTCTTGTCGCAGCCAAACCTGAAAACTCTCTTGAGTAAACGGCTCTAGTTCAGTTAACTGAGAGGCCTGCACAAAGAATTGACAGGTCGGACTCTGGTTAGAAAGCAGCATGGGAAACAGCAGCTCACCTGACTTGATACTGTACAAATAGCGACGACGACCCTGATGCAGTGCAAAGAGATCAAGGGCACCAGATATGGTACGCCAAAGGCAATCGGCATCATTGAGAAAGAGGCGATCGTTACTGTTGAGCCGCCGAGTTTTGAGCGGAAGAACAAATGGTTTTGATTCAGTTACCATGACACGTTTTAGGTTGTGGATTCAGATCGAGAATGCGATTTAGACTTCTTCCAGCGATCCACCTTCGCTACGGATCAGGTCTAAATAGTGTCCTGGTTGCTGCCGAAGCTGGTCATGGCTACCGCGTTGCACCACCTTGCCATGCTCTAACACAATGATTTCATCACAATCACGAATCGTGCTGAGACGGTGGGCAACAATTAAGCAGGTGCAGCCGCGCAGCCGCAGGTTTCCATTAATGATGCGTTCGGTTTCGGTATCTAACGCGCTTGTCGCTTCATCCATCAGCAAAAGAGAGGGATTGTTGACCAATGTACGAGCGATTTCCATGCGCTGACGCTGACCGCCGCTTAAGTTTGTTGCACCTTCCAGTAAATCGGCACTGTAGCTACCGGGTAATGCCATGATGACATCATGAATGGCGGCATCTTGACAGGCTTGTAGCAGGTTACTTTCTGGAATTGTGGTATCCCATAGGGTTAAGTTCTCCCGCACCGAACCAGAGAAAAGCAAGACATCTTGCTCCACCATTGCCAGGGAGTTAACGAGTATCGATCGCGCAATCTCCTCGCGGGGCTTGCCATCAAAGAGAATGTCACCCGACCAGGGTTGATATAAACCCGCGACCAGCTTAGCGATCGTGGATTTGCCTGAACCGCTGCCCCCCACCAAGGCGACCCGCTGACCGGGTTTCAGAAACACACTGAAATTTTCAATTAAGGGCGCAGCGGTACGATTATAGCCAAAGGTAAGGTTGCGAATGTCTAAATAGCCTTCTAACTTCGGCTGGATAATCTGTTGGGATGAAGCATGAGCAGGATTTGCCAGTTGCAATTTGACCAGTGGATCAATATCGTTTTTTAAGACATCATCTAGTCGTGCCAGATTACCTGTTAATTCCTGAAAATCCCCTCCCAGTTGCACAATTTGTCCCACAGGCTGCATGAACTGCTGCATTAGCGATTGAAACGCAATCAGTTTACCAATGGTGAGTACGCCATCCATTACTCTAAAACCACCCACCACCAACAGCAGCATCACGCTTAAACTCGATAAGAGCGTGGGAACTAGACTCATCCGCTGATTCAGGCTTTCCATCTCCTGTCGTGCATTTACGGCTTTGGCATAATAGCCAGCCCAGCGTGTGAAGAAATCAGCTTCGGCACCAGAAGCTTTGAGAGTTTCTATATTTTGCAAGCCCGCGATCGCCTGCCCGTCCGCTTTTCCCTGCACTTGCATCAGGCGCATATTCGTATCCGCTCGTTGTCTGGCACCCAGTTGTAACGCGAGTAAATTCAGAGCGGCAAAGGTAATGCCAATCAACGTCAGCACCCAGTCATACATCCACATCACAGCGGCATAAAAGACTACCATCACGCTAGAAATCACCGTCGTTGCCAATTGCCCAGACAGCAGTTGTGCAAGGCGATCGTTCAGTTGCGTGCGATTACTAATTTCGCCAGCAAAGCGCTGGTCATAAAAACTCACTGGCAAATACAGTAAATGGCGTAGAAAGCGGCTGGACATGGAGATAGAAAGTTTCACTTTCAGTTGTCGCAACACTTGCAATTGCATCCGCTTCAACAGACCTGTGACGATCGCTGTGATAATCATGGCGATAAGCAACGGACGTAGCCAGTCTTGCCGCCCTTGCAGTAACACTTGATCCACAAAAATCTGGGAAAAAGCAGGCGTTGCTAAACCGGGTAACACTAACAAAAAGCCAGTGATGATGCAGAAGATCAGGGAACCGACCGAACTTCTGAGCCTTGCCCAGAGTGATCGCCGGAGATTCGGCTTTTCACCTCCAACTTTAAATGCTGCTCCGGGTGCAAACGTCAACACTACGCCCGTAAAGGACTCGCTAAATTCAGTCAGCGAGACACTGCGAGGTCCCGTCGCTGGATCATTAAGATACACGCGATCGCGGTAAAAGCCTTCCACTACGAGAAAATGATTGAAATTCCAGTAAACAATATAAGGCGGCTCTAGTTGCTGAAGGGCAGGCAGATCTGCCTTAAACCCCTTTGCCTCTAGATTAGAGAGACGAGCCGCGTGCAAGACGTTTGAGGCTTTACTGCCATCACGAGACACTCCACAAGCCTGACGTAGTTCTGCTAAGGAGACAATGCAGCCGTGATAGCCCAAAATCATATTTAGCGATGCGGCACCGCACTCTACCGCTTCCATTTGTAAAATCGATGGAGTACGACGGATGGCTTTGCGCCGCAAGAATGGGTCCTTTAAAGTATCTATCCAGCGCTGCCAGACGTGAAGAACGCTTGACCAGGAAAAGCCCGGTAAGGAAAGACTGGGGAAAGCGAGATTCTGCATTGCTCTTGATGGAAAATGACTGATAAGTGAGGACAATTGCTCGTGGGGAAGTTTCATGGCACCCTGTTACGAATGCCATTAATTGCTTTGAGGCGCTAAAGAGAAACCAAAGAAACAGAATTAGCAGGTCTACTGACTCACCAACGATTTCAGTAAGGGAATCACGTAGGAAATTGGCGCACGTTCTTCGATCGTGATATTGACGGTAGTGGTCGTTCCATCCGTAATCTGTTGATTGGGACCTTTCGATGACGTCCAACGATATTTGCCCGGTTCCGAGCCTTGCTCTAGCCTTGTAGAGACGACGATATAAGCTTTGCCTTCCTCCATCAATGTGGGCAGAATCGATGGATTCCCCACCAGATGGACAGCACCCGCTTGCGTAATGGAGGCTTGAGATACCTTTGTCACATCACCCCAAATGCCACCATATTCTTCCCGCTTCACAATCGTTGGAGTAATTTGCACTTTGACACCCCGTTTCACCATCGCCTCATCCAGCTTCTTCCCTTCTTCTACAGGTAAAAACGCAATGCCTTCGAGTTGAGCATTGGGCTGGTTCGCTGCAACCACACCAATCTCTGTACCCGCTTCAATCCGCTGACCAGGGCTAAGGTTGAGTTCTCGAATGTAGCCATCATACTCACTCACAATTTGAGTGTTTTGCTGAAGCTGAAGTCCCAGTTGGGCGATCGCGTCCTTCGTTTCCTGAATTTCTTTCCTGCGGCTGGTCGTAGCGGCTAAATCTTGTTCAGCGGTACTTGCTGTTTTGCTATCCAGTTCCCTCAGTTGCGCCTGAAGTTCATTCACTTGATTGACATTTCTTAAGTGTTCTTGTTGAGCAGTTGTTTCCTTGGCATCCAGTTGTTTTAGTTGCGATTGCACCTCAAGGATATCTGTTTGGGGTTTAACGAGATACTCTTGCTTCTCTTTAACCAGATCATTTTGAGGATAGGCTCCTTCACTTGCTAAGGCATTAAGCCTATCCCAAATTTGGGCGTATTCAGTCGCCTGTTGGCGCAGCTTTTCTAGCCGTTCTTGGAGTAACATTCGTTCCTGTTGAATCGCATCTAAACCTCTTGCATGAAGGTCTGGTGTCAGACTTTGTACAGTTTGCAGGTCTTGTTGAATCGCTTGACGTTGTTTGGCGATCGTGGTTTGTTCTAGACTTCCTCGCTGGCTTTGAGCCGCATTAGCAGACTGGTCCTGAGACTGCAACTGACTCAATTTATTTCGAGCTAATTCAAGCTGCTGCTTCAGTTCCGACTGATCTAACGTAGCTAACGTTTGCCCTTTTGTGACTTTATCTCCAACTTTCAAGTCGAGAACTCTGGCAATACGTCCTGTGCCTGGACTTTGGATATTTTTAATTTGGCTAGGATAGGTTAAAACGCCTTTCCCTGTCACCGTGATCGGAATTTTGCCAAAGACGCTCCATGCCGAGCCTGTCATCACCAAAAGCCCCAAAGCAACCAAAGATAACCAACGTTTTGGCTGAATGATTTGAATGGGGAGATCCAGTTGTTCCGGTGAAGCAGTTTGATCGAGTGCCTGTTGCCGAAAGAGTTGAGGCTTAATCAAGGAGCGATCGTGTGTTTGAGGCAATACTTTTTGATTCGCTGACTGTACTACCATTGGATGTCTCCTCCAGTGACCACTTTCATTTGCACTTGTTTAAACATCCACTCAAAGTGAGTTTCTGCCCGTGCCACTTTAGTTAATAGCGCCTCACTGCTATGAGATGCTTGAGTTTCCAGTTGCGTCATGAACCCAAGTTTGCCTACCAGCGCTTGATATTTGCTTGCCATCAAGCTTGCCAAGACTTGATAAAACCGCGTGGCAAACTCTGGATCATGCAGCAGCTTAGAACGCAGCCGCCAACCAGGAATTGATAACACGTCTGTGTCCCGCACAGCCTGCACTTGAACAGGCTGTATGGGCATGAGCGCTGCACTTAATTCAACAAATTGTCTTTCTCCAAAAACGTCACCCCGTGCAATGCGAGCTAACTCCTGCATTGGTTCTTGCAGTGTGTCAGCCTTGTTGCGAGAGAAGACATGAGCCAGACTGTTGTGGCATTCACTGGGTGTACAGAGACTCAGCACTCCCTCCAAGACGATGTGTAGGGCTGCGATCGCACGATAGGCTGGCTGCAAAATCGTTCCACTGGTCAACTGCTGCCACTGTCCCACGGCAGTCAGCCAATCTAAATCACTATCTTGAAGTTCTGCAAACAGGCTCGATGTCTCCTTGAGATTAATTTGATGTAGGGTAACAGGATCGAGATCAAACTGCATCATCAAAGACTGGATTCGCTGCATCGTTAAAGTGGCTTGAATCCGATAAAAATGAGCTGCAAAGGCAGAGTCCTGCGCTAGCCTCTCTGCGAGTTGAGCATAATCAATAGACAAAACCTGGCACGATGTTTTAGCTTGAATGGTTGCAGTTGGTAATGATGCTTCAAGGTTAGGAAGTATACCTACTAAAGCACCACAGCTAATTTGAGCAAATTCTTTCAGGTTCATCCGCTCCTGGTAGGGCAAAATGAGATTCAATTCACCATTCAATAAGAGATAAACTTGATGGCAGGGTTGATTCGGTTGAAATAAGACTTGGTTGGGTGTGAGTGTCTGCAACTTTCCCACCGATTGCAACCAATCAACATCAATGTGCCTCATTTCAGACAGCAGAAGGGGTTCCATAATAATAAGTGTGG
>JBGTJW010000710.1:0-3107 GCA_041744955.1 Stenomitos sp.
CTCCGTCGCATCGGTGCCAGAACCTATCCTGATTTACTCAAAGCACTGGAGACAGCGTTCACAGAAGTGACAAAAAAGGACTTTCTAGGTTGGTTTACCCACTGCTGTTACTGTACCGAACTAGACTGATAACCGCTATAACGTTCCCGCTCACCCGTCGCTAGTAGCCTTTGGTTCTCAACCAACTCTATACGGTCGGTGTGCAATGGGATCGTTAGGCTTCGCTACATGGCAGTTTCTGAACTCTCGACCTGTTTGTTCTGCACAGCAGTCTGCTCCTGTAGGTTGCGAAACTTGAGCAAAGCCAACGCGATGAGTTCGGGAACAAGCGCAGCAATGGCAGTCAGTTTAAGCGACCAAGTTTCGTTGGCATTAAATAACCCTTCCATACCACTTAAATGGGCAGAAACAATATCAGTTATATCAATAGCAACGCACGCTAACAGAAGTGTTTTCACAGTACTTCTATTTGCAGAAGCAACAAGCATAGCAAGCACCATGTCTCTAATTGCCCAAACACGAATAGTGTAGGGCATTTGAACATTTGAATCTATGGGAATGCTAAGTTGCTCCATTAGCCAATACGGGGCAGCATAGCCAACAGCGCTGAGACTAAATCGGACAATGCACATTAGCCCAATTAAAATAGCAACGTACCAGATTTGACCTCTCATTTCACTCCTTCAGGTTGAATACACTGCCTTAACCGATAACTTAAGAAGCTTAACGGTCGCGCTTACCGGACACAAATAACCTTTGCAACTAACCGACCATACTTGTCAGTTCCAGTGCAGCGCGGTTGTTGCGCTGCTACGCAGTAAGATGCCTGTAAGGAAAGTTTATCGACTTTCATCCCGTTTTATAAATTGTGGGTAAACGATATCAGCGGTCAACACGATTAGTGCGTGAACAGGCAGGATAATCAATAAAAGCGCTAAAAGCCTTGCCACAGACGTTGTAACCTCAATAGGAGTAGGCTTCGGGATCAGCCAGTCGAAAGCGGAATCCAAGAAATCTGCAACCTGTTCCTTTCCGTCAACACACAACCAAGGGCTATGAGCAATGATCGCGTGTTCCGCTTCACAAGTCCGCACAGTCTGAAGCGAACTCCGCAGAGATGCTCTATCAAAAATATGTCCGAATTGCACACCACGAGGAGTATGTTGATACATTTGATTCCATCGAGTGGTAACACGCGAAAGCGGCGAAAAGCTTTCTGGGTCGAAGTCCATCACCAGATCGGTAAAGATTACGGTACGTGACGCGCGATGGAAAAAGACAAGCTCATCAATCCATCCGTTTCCCGATCCAAAAAGGCATTGGTCAATCTGCCCCACCCATTCAGGTTCGGGTGTGTTCGTAGACAATGTTTTGTAGAAAGTTAAGTCTTTGCGCTTTGGAGCAAGCCGGGGTGAAGCATAGAGTCTGGCATCGGGATAGGCTCGGCTCCAGTCTCCCAGGTACAGGTGATGTAAGTGATTGGGTGAGACGAGGTATTTTACAACTCCAAGCCTATCGATAGCGGTACAGATATCGGCAGTCAGTTGGATGGGAGAGAGAACGAAAAGGCTACCATCGTTGAGCCGAATGATGACAGCACGATGCGTATAGGGATAGCGAGGCTGCATCGGAGGACGGTAGCAAACACACCCCTTCGCCTCAACCGTCCAAATGTTCGAGTCAACTTGGACTAAACCACTTTCTGGTTTGTTAGGAACTGGGCGAAAGCTTTGTACCACGGAGTACCTCGGCTTGGATTCTGCACAAATTGTAATTGACTACAGTATTGGCTGCCTAACGACTCAAATCAGCGGCGGTAGATCAACTCGAATTCAGCACCAGCGGCTTTCGTCCGTCCGCCTGAATTTGAATTGTGTACGCCCAGCATGGGCGTGAACTTATGGGGTGCAAGTCCCCTGTCGGAGAACCAACGTCCAAATGATCACTTTGATAGATCCGAGTGACGACAACGACGAGCCTAAGGCAAGGGCGTTTCTGCGAGGAAGGGTCTGTTGGCGAAGCCTGCCGAAGGCATAGGAAGCCAGCGGCAAAGCTGCAAGCCGACGAACAGAAACGTCATCGAAGGCTGAGATTCCTGTGGCGAGTGAGCACAACAGCACAAAGCCTTTTGGTTCAGGGAACATAGTAAATGACACAGTTGTGCAGCGACAGTTCACGCTCTTATCTGGGGAGATCTGCTCAAAGGGCGGTTTGTGATTTTAGGGGAGTCGGACTGAGGGCGATTTGGAAACGCATCGACAACCCACAGAACCCTACGGAAACCTGAGCAGCGCGTCTGGCGGCAACGCCAGAGGTGATTGAGCACAAGTCAGCAGAAGCCATAGTAGCCAAACGCTCATCGTCATGGGTGAGACAGGGTGAAGGGCTGAACTTCAGAGAGCAGGGAGGAGACGTAAAGCTCGACGTGGCGATGAACTCGGATGGGGAGCTAAATTGTCGGCGCTTCATTGCGTAATCAGCCTTGGACATCAATTCTTTGGAGTTGAAGTGTCTAAACCTCTTTGAGGAAGTGCCCCGTGCGGTGCCGCCTGCGGGGTGCTGTGGGGACGGGGAGGGAAAACCTCCCTGTTACCCGATTAGCAGTCTTTTTTTCAAACTTTTTGACTGCCTCCTGCTGCGCCTCCTCAATTAAAGAGAAGACCTCCTCAAACTTGTCTCGGTTAGGGGAAAGTATTTGTACCCAGGACATCCAAGCATAAATCGGATGCGGCATCAGCTCATTTAACTTTGTAAAATCGTGACCCGTTATCACAATACCACCCTTGCTAGGGCGTACTGGTTTCTGACCAAAGAAGCGGACGTAGGTTTTGGGATGAAGACCGATAGCAACTCTAAACACCTCTTCTCGATCAATATTTGAGGCTTGGTCGTTTTCGCCATTATGTTGTTTGATGGTGCAAAAATAAACACCGTTTGGCAATACGCAACCAGGATTATAAAACAGCGACGTTTCGCCCCAACTAGCTTTTGGGACTACATCTGGGAGATTACTGCATATGTATTGGATAATTTCTTCTGGTGTCACAGTTTCTCCTGACTGCTCACGGCAAAATGTAGCGGCAGCAGATAACCTTGAATTCAGCACC
>JBGTJW010000711.1:0-13670 GCA_041744955.1 Stenomitos sp.
CGCATTCCGTACCATTAAAGGGTGGATTGGAAATACGTTGTACATTCTATCCACGCTTGATAATTTTAGAAACGGAGTACGAACATGGGTTTAGATGATAAAGCTAAGGCTGCCGCTAAAAACGTTGAAGGCAAAGTTCAAGATGCGGCTGGCAATGTAACCGGCGATCCTCAAGCTCAAGCCGAAGGCAAGGCAAAACAAGCGGAAGCCCAAGCCATTAATGCCAAAGAAGATCTGAAAGATGGCGTTAAGCGCACTCTCGATAACGTTTAGAGGATTCGTAGTGCTGAATCATAGCTAATAAAATCTAACCGATTTAAAAGGTAAAAGGGACATCACACGATGTCCCTTTTTTGTAATATATTCGGTTGTTGGCAAGACTAATTTTTTAAGTGGACTGTAGCGTTGATACCATTTTTTACGGGTAGCGCTCGCTTGCAAGGGCGCACAGCAGCTTTCAGCTCATTGCTTTGATGCTCGAACAGTCTGTCCCTGCTAAGCCCATGAATGCGTCTTAATTTTCCAAATTTATAATTGCTGCAAAAGCTTACAGAAGGTTGACAAAACCAGTCAGTAGTAGTACATTTGAATTATCCGCTTCATCACTCCTTTACACACAAAAGCCCCCAGCGACCTCCGGGGGCTTCTTTCTTATTTGTGGCTTATTTGTGGCGATCGTGAACGGATCTCATTTTGCCAGTTTGTCTACTTTACTAGCCAGCTCAATGTCTTTGCTTGTGATCCCACCCGCATCATGGGTAGTCAGGTCAATTGTGACGCGGTTATAGACGTTAAACCATTCTGGATGATGCCCCGCCGCTTCTGCCACTAGCGCAACGCTTGACATAAAGCCAAACGCCTCGACAAAGGACGCAAATTGAAACTGACGATGAAGCTTACCATCCTTAATACTCCAGTCGCTAATCTGACTCAACGCCACAGTTAGTTCTTCTTGAGACAATGGGGTAAGAGTAGTCATAGCGTCATTTGTAGGCGTTATGGGGACAGTTGATGGATGTGCGATCGCAGGAGCGGTCGGGCAAAGCATTAGCGCGATCGCCACTACAAACCCTAGAGCAAGGCTAATAAGCCTGGGTCGGCGTTGTTGCCGCATTGGATGAGGAGAGTGGCAAATCGACATTGCTTTCATTGGTGCTGCGGTCGATAAGCGCTAAACTCCTGGGCACCAAGTGAGAGACGGCAGCAATGTTGCTCTAGGCTTATCAGTTTAACAAGCTGCTTTACAAGCCCAGTTGCCCAAAGCCGTAGTAAACACAGGTTGGCTTACAAAAGGCTTTAAGCACTGTTTAAGCACTGTCAAGACTTTAGATGCAAACAAATTGTTTTCCGTGTCGAAGCAGCAGAGACCAGAAAGCCGCTGCTTTGCTTCATCTCAATGAAGAACTTAGCGAGTAGCGCTATGCCGTTAAAGCAATGAAGAAACGGGCAATTAATTGACTTTAACGTTTTCGATCGCTACATCTACCGACGTTTGGAGTGACAGAAACTGCTCTAAACGCACAAGCTTGACCGTCTGGGTAACACGAGGATTGGTAACAATCTGCAATGTTCCTTCAGTCGTTTGAGCTTTTTTGGCAAGCTGTACCAGGGCACCCAAACCAGAGCTATCAACAAAGTCGATGGTTGATAGATCTAAAATGATGTTTTTTGGACCTTCCTCAATACATTTGGTGAGCACCTTACGAAAGGTAGGCTCTGAAAAAGCATCTAGAAGACCGGTGAGGCGAAATAACTGGTAATTATTGTCCCTAACTTCGCGCGTGCCTCTTAAGCTGACTGTCAGGGTTAATGGTTCCGGAATAAAGCCCTCCTAGCTGTTTAGTCCTTGATTCGACGCTTAAGTATACATCCTGGCTAGCAGGTTTGCTACTGCGGATGTAACGCTTAAATGTCAATATCTTAGCGAATAGTGGCAGACTCAGAGACACAAAAGCCTGGATTAACGACGAAAAACTGTTAAAAGGCAACAGGCACAGCGCTCAGATGCAAGGCTGGCAGTAAAAATGAGGCAGCAGCAGACGAATGTAACCACACAGTTACGATTGAAGGCAGGGCTTTTCGCTCACTGCTGCTAAATTGCTTCTACTGGCACTTGGGCACGCATTGTTTGCACAAAGCGATCGAACAGATAATCAGCATCATGAGGACCAGGGCTGGCTTCGGGATGATATTGCACCGAGAATAAGGGAAGCGATTTGTGGCGTAATCCAGCTACTGTCTGATCGTTAAGATTCAGGTGCGTAATTTCGACATCGGCAGCAGTGAGAGACTCAGCGGCGATCGCAAAGCCATGATTCTGGCTGGTAATCTCCACCTGTTGATTCAGTCCACAGGGTTGATTCAGCCCCCGATGACCAAACTTGAGCTTAAACGTCTCTGCTCCAAGCGAAAGCCCCAAAATTTGGTGCCCCATACAAATGCCAAAAATGGGCTTTTGGCTGGTTAGCAGCGCTTTGGTCGTCGCAATGCCTTCGCTTACAGCCGCAGGGTCGCCCGGTCCGTTAGAAAGAAAGATACCGTCTGGGTTGTACTTGAGGATTTCTTCTGGTGAGGTGTTTGCTGGCACGACGATCACACGGCAACCATAGCTGGCAAGACGGCGCAGAATATTACGCTTGATGCCGAAGTCGATCGCAACGACGGTAAGGGGTGCCGACTCTGTCGCCTCGGGAACCGGACCAAACTCCCAAATTGCCTCCGTGCGATCTGACCACTCATAACTAGCTTTAGTACTGACCTCACGCACAAGGTTTAACCCTGCCATGCTAGGCGCATCTTGCACATACGCCAGCAGTTCTGCGGGATCGAGCATTTCAGTCGAGATTGCCCCATTCATTGCTCCAGCAGAACGAAGTTTACGAGTCAGGGCACGAGTATCAATGCCGTAAATTGCCAGAATGTTGTGTTGCTTCAGATAGTCGGGCAGGGATTGGGTCGATCGCCAGTTGCTAGGCTTAAAGCAAACGTTACGGGCGATCGTTCCTCGCACTTGAGGGTGAGCTGATTCTTCATCGTCGGGGTTCACACCCGTATTACCCAGTTCGGGATACGTAAAGGTCACAATCTGACCACAATAGCTTGGGTCGGTCAACACTTCTTGATAGCCCGTCATACCCGTATTGAACACAACCTCGCCGATCGCGGTGCCAGTTGCCCCAAACGATAACCCCTGATAAGACGTACCATCCGCCAAAACCAGCAACGCAGGCTGAGTGGGAGAAACCATAATCACTTTTGCAATCGGATACTGATCGTTTATTATGCCATGCTCGATCAGCGTGAGGAGTTCAGTATAAACAGACGACGATCGATCGCAGCTAGTTGCTGCAGAGTGCAGGGTGAAGGGGGGAAGAAGTGAAGGGGTGAAGGGGTGATGGCAGAGGACGGTGCTACGAATCCGCTTTTTCTTTGTTATTTTCGTAGAGTGAGTTAGTTCAGCAGCCTTAGTGCGGAACCTTAGGGTAGAAGCGTGAATTTATTCTCAGCAGATGGGCGATCGAGCTTTTAGCTTCGCACCGTTCTTGCACTCGTATCTTTTTCATGAGTTTTCTTAGCCCATGCTCTTTGTGAATTTTCTTAGCCAATGCTAAAGTCCTCTTGCTCTAATGCCATGCTGCTCATGCTAACGAGCGTGGTTGTGTTGGGAAGCACAGCCTGTAGCCGCACGACAACGATCGAAGCGGCTACTGAGAGCACAGAGGTTGCTTCTGTCGCTTCCCCGGCTCCGGTTGCCAGCCCAGTAAAACCTTCAGCAACCACACAACCACCCGCAGCTACGTCCAGGGCTGATGCTTACAAGCTTGCTTTGGAAAAAGCTGACAGTGCTGGCAACATTGCGATTTCAGCGCAGTCCCAGGATGACTGGAATCTGGTTGCGAGTCGCTGGCAGCAAGCCATTCAGCTCATGCGATCGATACCAAGCTCTAGCCCCTATCGATCGACCGCTCAAACAAAACTCACGCAGTATCAGCGAAACCTTGCCGCCGCCAAAAAGCAGGCAGCCCGTGCTGGAGTGGGTGAAATTGTGGCTGACATTGGTGTGTTACCGATGGCACCCCGTAGTTACAGCACGTTTGACAGCAAGCCAGCCGCAGTCATTACAACTCCCCCTCCGAGTGCCGGTGGTGTCTACGTCGCTAGAATCAAGCGTCGCGCCGGTGGCACACCGATTATTGATGTCACCTTCAATGGCAACCGCACCTTTGAAATGATTGTTGATACAGGAGCTAGTGGCACTGTTATTACCCGTGAGATGGCATCCGCTTTGGGTCTCGGCATTGTTGGCAAAGCAAAAGTAAATACTGCTAGTGAGAAAGGTGTAGAAGTCCCCCTGGCGTACCTCGACTCGCTCGCAGTCGGTCGTGCCGTCGTTAAAGGCGTTGTTGTCGCGATCGGTAACTCAGCACTTGATATAGGCTTGCTGGGGCATGACTTTTTTGCTGATTATGATGTCACCGTCAAACGCGACGTAGTTGAATTTAGGCAGCGGTAAAGGCTTGGAGCGAGGGCTTGCAATACCTCTACGATTTCCAAGGAAGCGCCACTTGGGCATACTACGCAGCGATTGAGGCATACAGCCGTTAGCCGCTTTGAAGAAACTCTATCAGTTGCTCCAGTTTGCTCCAGGCAGCGCCACTACTCAAAACCTCTCTAGCAATAATAAGACCATCCGCATAAGCGGTATCAGTTTCCGGCAATGCCTCACCAACCTGGAGTGCGAAGGCAGCATTCAATGCCACTACATCTTGCTGGGCTTGCGTTCCCTTGCCTTGCAGCACTGCACGTAGAATCTCAGCATTCTGCTGCACGTTGCCACCCGCGATCGCACTCAGTGGGGCAGGCTCAATACCCAGTTCAACAGGATTGACGCTGGTTAAACTGACAGTCTGATTGGACAACACTGCCAGATCCGTCAGGTCTCCTAGCCCAGCTTCATCCAATTTTTCACGACCATGCAGCACGATCGCCCGACGCACCCCCAACTGCTGTAAGGCATCCGCCACCGTTTTAAGCAAGCTACCGTCATAAACCCCTAGCACCTGCCCAGTTGGACTCATGGGGTTAACCAATGGTCCCAGCAGGTTAAAGACTGTTCGCACTTTCAACGATCGACGCATGGGAGCCACAGCCTTTAAGGCAGGATGCCAACCCGGTGCAAAGAGGAACGTAATACCAACCGCCTGGATAGCAGCTTGAATTTTTTCTAAGGGCGCTGCCAGGTTAACGCCCAAGGCTTCAAGGACATCCGCAGAGCCAACGAGACTAGAAGCAGAACGATTTCCGTGCTTGGCAACTAGAACGCCAGCCGCTGCTGCGACAAGAGCAACTGCCGTCGAGATATTGAACGTGCCCGCTCCGTCACCGCCAGTGCCGCAGGTATCAATGACAGGCGTTGATACCGTCTGGTAGGATGCAGAAGGCTGAGACGCTTGCCCTTGCAGCACCCGCGCCATGCCAACCAACTCGTCTGCGGACACTCCCTTAAACTGAATTGCCATCAGGATTGCACCGGCTACGGCAGGCGGGACGGCTTCACTCAACCAGCCTTGCATTAGAAGTGATGCCTGTTCTGTTGATAGCGATTGGCGATCGAGCAACTGCTGAAGCAGGTCAGACCACTCACTGAAATCCTTCAGCAAAGCAACTGGTGTATTCAAATTCAGGTCAGTACTTTGTGCCACAAAAAACCATAGAATGCTAAGTCACCAATCAGCATCGTACTAAAAATCCGCTCAGTCACCAAATCAATCTTTGATTTACCAGCAATGATAAATTTGGCTTTGCTACGCAGTATACAGACATAGAAGCGACGGTTCATCGGCGGATCCGCCTCAGTCAAGTGGGTATAGGCACAGCGATGAAAGCTGGCAGCATCTCATTGCTTTGATGCTCGAACAGTCTGTCCCTGCTAAGCCCATGAATGCGTTTTAATTTTCCAAACTTATAATTGATGAAGCTTTTGAGCGAGTGATGTAAATTTTTTAGCAGAATGAAAAATTTCTGCGGAATGGTTGTCCTCTGGTGTGGAGAATTGAGAGACGTGTTCCCCGCATGGTGCGATCGCTCTGCTCACCTCCCATCAACCTTTTTATGTCGTATCCCTCTTTTCAAACCTTGCAGAATCCAGCGCTCCCAGTGGTAGCGGTGTCACCCCAGCCTGCACCCAACGCTCCTCTAATCGGCTTTTTCGTCATCGCCTTTGCTCTCAGTCTTGTGCTCACGTCTTTTGGCTATAAGAAGTATCGTGCTCATCAGCGATCGCGGTTGCTGAAGCGACAAATTGCCATACTTGAAGCAATGTGGCGTATCAGTTCAGCGAAACGAGAGCGCTAAAACCTCTGGCGCAAACTTTACTACGCTGGCACCTTAGCGCTTTGTCAAACGTTTTGAAGGTTAGATGCTAGTGGTAAAACGTTTGGCAACACATTGAATCCTATAAGAATGAAGGCTGTGAGAGTAAGCAACTTTTACCGTTGCTAACGGGGTTTGGACTTGCATTCCCTCCATCCTGCACTATTAGTTGAGCATCTCGACGAGAACAGCCTACGTCGAAGCCTCACCCTAAGCTGTCGTAACGCTTTCTACTGGGAAGGTAGTACGTTGCTTGCCCTTAACGAGGTTCGCTAGTTTCAGCTTTTTGTGGCAGGCTGATCACATAACGGTAGCCTGATTCGGGCGAGCTTTGAATGGTAATTTGTCCGTTGTGCATTTCAGCAATATGACGGCTGAGCAGCAAGCCGAGATTTCTATGAGGATTCGCTACTAACGCTTCTTCCTGGGCATTGTGCAACCGAGTAACAGGCTCTGCTGTTTTAACGATCGCTGCCTCACTGATGGCAACGTCTTTTTCTACCAGGCGAGACGCACGGTGATTTTCTGGTGATTGGTGATTTTCTGAGGCTTCTACAGTAGTGCTGCTGGCGATCGCTAGCGGCAAGGGTGACAGCGAAACACCATGACCATTCACCTCACTATAGGGCAGACCTTCTCCTAACCAGGGATGGGACACCCACACAGAAATAGTGAGATTGCCGCTCCGGTAGGACACATGGATACGAATATTGCTGCTGGTACTGGAGGCTTGAATCACGCTAAAGATCAGATGGTAAAGCATCTGACGGACTTTATCTTTGTCCAACATCCAGATGCGACGACCGGGTTCGACAGAGAGACGAATCTGCTGTTCGCGGCGACGCGCTGCCTGTTCTAGCGTGTTAATTGCCTGCTGACAGAGCATTTCAATATCTACAGAGGCAAGCTGTAACTGGTTGCTGTCTCTAGAATTTGACAATTCTAAAATCTCATTGACCAGCGATAGCAGGTATTGCCCACTATGGTGAATGATGCCTAAATACTCTTTTTGTTTGCTGGTGAGGGGACCATAAATTTCACCCGTCAGCACGCTTGCCATGCCCATGACTGATGTCAGTGGCGTGCGGAGTTCTTGCGTCAATTGGCTCAAGAGTTCCGTTTTAAGCTGGCTGGCGATCGACGGGGTTGCAGCAGTCGTGGTTGTGACAGTCGTTTTAGCTGCGTGCTTACGCAGATCGCTTTTGGCAACCGCTGATGCCATTGCCGCTCGGCTTACTGCTTGCTGACGCTCAAATTCGCTGATGCTCCAGCGGGCAGTCAGCACTAAAAAATCGACTTCCTGATTAGTAAAGCAATGGGGTCTCAAGTCCATCACAGCAAGAGTCCCAATACAGATACCACCCGAAGTGATAAGCGGCACCCCTAGATACGCTCGTACGCCATATTGCTGCGTCAGGAGACTATGAGCAAAAGCGGGATGGGTAAATGCGTCATCGATCGCTAATACCTGATGACTATCAACGACATGAGCGCAGAAAGACTCAGAACGGGGAAACTGACGGGAGGTTGCCAGGTCATTCATTAACCCCAGCCGAGACAAGCCGACAGAAGCCTTGAAGTGTTGATAGTGCTGATCCATCAAGCTCAGGATACAGATGGGCGTATGGAGCGAATGGACGGCTGTCTGAGTCGCTTCGTCGAAGACAGGGAGGGTTGCAGTCTCTAATAGATTTAATGCTGCGATCGCCAACGCACGTTGCTGCTCTCGTGTTGAGACAGCTTCACCGTCAAGACGACAAAACAACCGATTGTCAGGATGTATCATTCCGACCTTTATCCCCCGTATGTCACCGTAGAACCCTCACCAAACTTCAAGGGCTTTTAACTATACCCATCGTTCCCTAACATTGGCTGGGATGAACGCTGGTCAGGCAACGGAGATTACTGAACTTTCGACCTCACCGCTGTTTTCGGTCAGGAAGGAATACGGAGGGGACGAGAGACAGTAAAGGGGGCAATCTAAGTACAAGGTGGCACTTAGAGTACAAGATGGCGCTCAAACTATTTGTAGTTGCTCTCAATCACCGCTAGTCACAATGCCTGCTTCTTTAGTCGATGATTAGATCTAAAAGTGGTTGACCTGTCAGGCACGCCCAATGGCACGCAAACAAATCAGGGGTTTGAACATTGATGCTGGCGATCGCGGGTGCCGCCGGAAAGGGAAACAGGCGATCGAAGCATACCGCGCCATCCTGCCAGCCAAACTGCATCAGGTAAACGGCAGGCGACGCATTGAGCGATCGCAACAATCGTTGACCGAGCGCATAAAGGGGTTGCCGCAGGTGATCTGACAGATGGACAGGTTGCGTGTAGCCTGACGCTAATACCGTGTTTACCGAATCTGCACCCTGATCGCTACCAATCACTTCACCATAAAGTGCGCCTTTTGCCGTAAGGACGATCGGTAGCCAGAATGTACCGTCACCCGTAATGTATTGCCACGCCTCAAGCTGTTTGCGTAAGCCAGCGACATCACGGCAGATTGCATAAAGTGCCTGTGCTGGAAACATCAGTGTTTCTGGTACTGCAAGCGTTAGTGGGCAGAAAAGATGAGCGCCCACTATTTCAGCATTAAGGAACAGATCAGACGCTGAAATCACCTTCACATCTGCGGTCTCTGAACCAGCACCAGACCCAACGTTTAAAGCACGTTCTAAGGCAGACACCATCGTTGTAGTCTCTGCTGAACCGACAGACTCAACAACAATTAGCACTTGAGTCATTAAACCTTAAGCGTTCCCAAAGCTGGGAAGAGCAACATCCATACCCTTTGAAAAGCTCGGTAGATCCAGATGGGTTTGACGACGAGTTCTCACTGCCAGACGGTAGCTAACGCTTTGTAACTCGGCATGAAGCTGACGATTTTCGCGCTGAATTTGAGTGACTTTTTCGCGAATGGGCACCATCCGTTCAGCAAATTTCTGACGATAAATTTTGGGCAGTTCCTGAACGACCTGCTCCAACATACGGGAGCGATCGGTCAGTTCTTGCACCGATTGCCGTAACTGGTAGACTTCTGCATCACGATCGGCAATCTGTTCCTGATAGAACGTTACTTGTTGTTCTACGCCTTGCAGTTGTTCGCGCAGGGCACGCACTTCAGAGAGGTGGCGCTCCGACACTTCGGGGCTAGGCATAAAGCTAGCGTTGCCTTTTACCAGGCGAAAAAGCTCCTGGGATAGCTGCTGCACGAGGTTATCGCGCATCTGTAGCTCTTCGCGGAGGCGCGCTGCCTCAGTTTGCAGATTAGGCAGTGTTTGACTCTCAGAATAGGTCACGTCTTTAGAACTCCGTTTTCGATAGCATCAGGTTGGCTCAAGTGAGATTCCCAACGGCGGGGGGCAGAGGTGCGGCGAATCTCCCGCCAAATTGCGGTTGCAGCTAATGTACCATCTGCAACTGCAATTGATACCTGATTTATGCCTTCTTTTAAATCACCAATGGCAAAGAGGCGGGGATGGGAGGTGCGACACATTGTATCGGTAACTAAGTTCTCACCCTTCCACTGCAAGTCCAGCTCTTTGAGATACTCGTTGAAGTAGTGCGAACCCATCGCTACCAGCCCTGTTTCTAGCTCTACCGTTGAGCCGTCAGTCAGTGCAACACCCGTCATTTCGTGGTTATGCCCCAGAAACTTGTCGATCGGTGCTTCTACTAGCGGGTAGCCATGCTCTTGCAATTTTTGACGCATTTCTTCACCCACCTCACAAAGTCCTTGCGTAAAGACGGTGATGTAGGGTGTAAACCAGTTCAACACAAACGCTGTATTAATGGCAGCTTCAGACCCAACAAACAGTCCGCACTGCTTGTCGGCAATCTCGTAGCCATCGCAAATCATGCAGACGTGCAGATTGTAGCCTGCATAGTCGTACACGTTTTGCATATCGTCGAGATGGGGCAGTTGATCGATAATGCCGCTTGCTGCCACCACATATTTGCTGCGAAACACTGGATAGATGCTGTCTTGCTTGCCAACCTTCACTTTCACGGCAAAGGTTTCGCCTTCATCGCGCACTGCTTCAACAAAGCCAGCGAGGTAGTCTCCCCCTAAAGAGAGTACGTGCTGCTGACCCTGCTGCAAGAGTGTGCGTCCCGGCGTATCGGGTGAAAGACCCAGATAATTTCGTAAGTCCTGCATCCAGAACGATCGACCTCGACCCTTCTCAATGACTAAGCAAGAAAGCCGATAGCGTTGCAAATACATCGCCGCCGCCAGCCCACCTGCACCACCGCCTACGATGATGACATCGTAGAGGTGATCCAACCGCTGATCCAGATTCTTTTTGGAAAGCTTCATGGGCGTACTGCGTTTAAAGACTGATTGCGTTTAAAGACAATGAAGGTAAGGATTTCCCCCAACTCCTCCAGTGTAAGCAGTTTACAGCGATTTTGGGGAGCCAGAACTATGCCTCTACCGCCTCTGCTTCAACTTCTGGCACTTCTTGCTTAATGGTGAGGAAACGGATCACTTCCTCACTCAAACGCATGGCACGTTCTAGCAAAGCAACCTGACTACCATCACTCTGGTAGTTGATTTGGATGTAGATACCTTCACGGTTTTTTTGAATTTCGTATGCCAGACGGCGCTTACCTCGATGCTGTGTTTCCAGGACGTTTGCACCGTTTTCACGCAGAAGGGTTTGATACTTTTCGATCGCCTGATCAACGGCTTCTTCGTTCAGGTCGGGACGAAGAATGTACATCGTTTCGTAGAAATATTCCATGTTTGCTAATCTCCTTATGGACTGATGGCTTCTTTTAAGAACGGCGAAGACGCAGAAGCGATGCAGTGCAGGCACCACTTCGTGTGCGATCGCTCATTCCCGTTTTAGAAGCAAGGATTCATCATTCTATCGCCTTTCTGGCTGAATGTGGCAAGACGACAAACATCAGCTTCATGATGCATCACTAATACCACCATGCCGGAAACTGTAGTGATAGGTTTAAACACGAGTCTGTCAAGGCAGAGTGGTTGAGCGCTTCTGTGCCTACAGCGTCGAACGGGTGGTTTAAAGTTTTTCTCGATGTGTGAGGAATCGTTTGAGTTATGGCACAGCGCTACGTCCGGGTTCAAGCGGCTGATGGGCAGATTCACTACGGGCTACTCCAGCTTGGGCGAGAAGTACACGTTTTAGATGCGCCCCCCTGGTTGAATGGTCATCTAACCGATCTAGAGCTATCGGCGGAAACTTATAGCCTGCTGGCACCCTGTGCGCCATCAAAAATAGTGGCTGTTGGCAAGAACTATGCGGATCATGCCGCCGAAATGGGAACGCCTGTGCCTGACGAACCGCTGCTGTTTCTGAAGCCGTCCACCGCTGTCATTGCTACAGATGGCATCATTCTTTATCCCTCACAGTCGCGTCGCGTCGATTATGAGGGCGAGTTAGCATTGGTGATTGGCGATCGCTGTGTAGACTGCACGCCCGAACAGGCGCAAGGAAAAATTTGGGGCTACACGATCGCCAATGATGTGACTGCCCGCGATCTACAGCGCAAGGATGGTCAGTGGACACGCGCTAAAGGCTTTGACACGTTTTGCCCCTTGGGTCCGTGGATTGTACGGGATGTGAGTCCCGGCGCTCGGCTACAAACCTTTGTGAATGATGCGTCCAAACCTGTACAGTCTGCTTTTATCGATCAGATGGTCTTTCCACCGGACATTTTGGTGTCTTACATCAGTCAAGCGATTACTTTGCTGCCAGGAGACGTGGTATTAACGGGTACGCCTGAAGGGGTGGGGGCGCTGCAAGTGGGCGATCGCGTCCGTGTTGAGATCGAAGGCATTGGCTACCTCGACAACACTGTTGCGCTGCGATCGCCCGAGCCGCTGGTAAGTTCTCAGCTACAAGCAGAAGACCTCTAATTGCTACAGCCCTCCACTTATCAGCCGACTTGTTTGCCCAGACAAACCCTAACCCTTAACGAACCTGAGTATAAGCTGCATCCGAAATGGTTGGGATCTCAGCGTAGCGACCCATTGCCGACTGCACGATCGAGTAACCCACAGCGGCTACTACACCTAGAAAAATCGTGTTAAACAATGTCTGTTCAAGCAAGGTGCCTTGTAATATCGCCGAGAGAGCATAGCGCCAGAGGATCGAAAATAAGCTCAATACAATGCCAAACAGAATCGACTGCATTGCATTAAAACGAATGAAATGCACGATCGACTCGTTTCGGACTACCAACAGAAAGAGTGCAAAAAAGATGATCAGGGGCATAAAGCCGCCGAAACCGTAGTAGGCGCTTAAAAGCGGCGCAAGCGGCAGTGCAATGGCGTTGAAGATTGGACTGAGGAAGGAACCAGAGCCGACCACTCTGTAGACCATCCCAATTACGTCTAGCAGCGGTAACAAGTAAACTAAGCAAGCAAAGATCCGGTCTGTGGGAGAAATAGACCCGCGCCAAGCCATGTTGCATTCTCCAGAAACGAGGTGGTTTTTGAGGCTTTGTTTCAAACTTCAGATATTGCTCAGGATAGCGTAATTAGCAATGGATGCCCAATTTTGACGGCTTCCTGAACAGTCTCACAAAGCTTACTCCTACGGCAATTTTCCTTCATCATGCCGTTTGGTTTTGAATGAGGCGATCGACAATGCCAACGAGACGGTCAATGTTGCGTTCTTGCCGTTCTGCTGTTGCCGCTTGCCGTTCTGCTGCTTCTGCCTGTCGCTCAATCATTTCCTTAAGTTCAGCAAACCCCTCGGTCATATGACCCACCTGATCGGTTAGGGCATCAATTTTGTCCGTGAGCGCATCCAACTTGTGGTTCTGCTGACTGGAAGCCTGTATCAGTGCATCCAACTTGTGGTTCTGCTGATTAGAAGACTGCATCAGAGCAGTCGTTGCCTGAGTGAGTTGATCTAGGTTCTGCTGAATCTTAATGTCTGACATTTCGACTGATGACATAGGTTGCTGCCGTCAAAGCATTATAGCTACATCACATTTAATTATTTGCATCACTCGCTTGATACAGAGCTATTAATGCAACTGATCCATTCGTGAGAGCTACGATCGCTCTAGCAGTCTAACCGGGTTGCGCCAAGATACTTGGTCAGGTACGGCGAAAAGATCTCATAAATGAGCGTCAGCGGTTGACCGTGATGCCAGAACAGATAGTGTCGTCCCCAGAGCGGTCCCGTTTGCCCAAATGCCAATTCTAACGGCGCTGAATGACCGTAGTAGATACCCTGCACATCGCGATACAGTTCGGTTCGTAGACGTGCGAGGCTTGCCCAGATGGGGAGCGATCGATTTTGCAAGTAGTCATCCAC
>JBGTJW010000712.1:0-9652 GCA_041744955.1 Stenomitos sp.
CACATGAAGATGTATCTCAACTACATTGGTCAAAGTGTTGATGCAGCCGGTGCTTTCTTAAGCGAGATGCGTCGTGCTCATACGGAAACCGAACTCTTTGGTACCTGCGATCGCTATTTGTTGAGCGACCCAGCCCAGCCCTTTGCTTTAGAGCCGTACCCCGGACTCGCGGCTCGTCCCCGTGCTGAAACTGCCCATGCAGCGATCGCCTCGTAACTACGTCCTGTAAACTCAGCGTCTAACGCTGACTAATAGCCGCGATCGCGTCGTGATGCCAAGCAGACTCATTGTGCTTAGTTTGGCTAGAAGTAACCAGGGTGGAATCAGAACAGAAGGACTATGGCTGGATGCAGGAACTGCCTTTCTTGCTTGAGCCTACGGTCTGTTGGTGATTCGCGTTAAAGTGAAGGAACGCTGGTTTTTAGAGACTCACATTCAATTTGCTCTATTCAATTTGCTCTAAAAACGGCTAGCTGCGCCCAAAACAAAGCAGCAGTGATAGGATCTTTCTAGTATTTACACAATTCCGACTGGCTTACTGGAAAAACAACCAGTGCTAACAGCCGCGCCACTTTGTCTTTGACTTACTCTTGCCGCCCTTCTGATGGTTAACACTCAAGCTCCTGCCACTGTTCGCAAACCCTCTAAAGTTGAAGGTCTTAAAGATCGCAGTAATTTTTTGCGCGAACCGGTTGCGTCTGAACTGCTGCTAGACACGACGCATTTCACTGAGGACGCGATCCAGATTCTGAAATTCCACGGTTCTTATCAGCAAGACAACCGGGATAACCGCCTTAAAGGGCAGGAAAAAGACTACCAGATGATGCTGCGAACCCGTAGCCCCGGTGGGTACATTCCGCCAGAACTGTATCTGACGCTCGATCGCCTAGCCGATGAGTACGGCAATCAGACGCTACGGGCGACAACGCGCCAGGGTTTTCAGTTGCACGGCATCCTCAAGCGGAACTTGAAGGCAACGATCGCCGCGATCGTTAACAGCATGGGATCAACGCTGGGGGCTTGTGGCGACCTTAACCGCAATGTGATGGCTCCTGCTGCACCGTATCGGAACAAACCAGAGTACGAGTATGCTCGCGAGTATGCCAACAACATTGCCGACCTGTTAACCCCTCAAACAGGAGCCTACTACGAAATTTGGCTGGATGGCGAGAAGGCAATTTCGGCAGAAGAAAACCCAGAAGTGATTGCGGCTCGTCAGCGCAACGGTAACGGCACCATTTTCCATGAGCCAGAAGAACCGCTGTACGGCAAGCACTATATGCCCCGTAAGTTTAAGATCAGCGTTACTGTATCGGGTGATAATTCGGTTGACCTGTACTCCCAGGATGTCAGCCTGGTCGTGCTGACCAACCAACAAGGTGAACTGGAAGGGTTCAACGTTTTTGTCGGTGGTGGCTTAGGACGTACGCACAACAAGGAAGAGACCTTTCCTCGTATTGCTGACCCGATCGGTTATGTTGCCAAAGCCGATGTGTATGACTTGATGAAGGCAATTTTGGCAACCCAGCGTGACTATGGCGATCGTAGCGATCGTCGTCATGCCCGGATGAAGTACTTGATTGAAGATTGGGGAGTCGATCGTTTTCGCGAAAAGGTTGAAAGCTACTTTGGTAAGCCGATCGAACCCTTCAAGCCGTTGCCTGAGTTTAAGTATTTCGACTTTCTCGGCTGGCATGAACAGGGTGACGGCAAGCTTTTTGTTGGCATCTCCATCCAAAATGGGCGTGTGAAGGATGACGAGTCGTTACAGCTTAAAACAGCGCTCCGAGAGCTAGTGCAGACGTTCAACCTGCCCATGCTGCTGACACCCAGCCAGGATGCGATTCTTTACGACATTGACCCATCCCAGAAAGCTCAAATTCAGGCAATTCTGACTCGTTGTGGCATCAAGGGTGAGACAGAAATTGATCCCTTAGTGCGCTACTCAATGGCGTGCCCCGCGCTGCCAACGTGTGGCTTGGCTACAGCCGAATCGGAACGGGCGATCCCCACCATTCTCGATCGCATTCGTGCCTTGTTAAACAACGTTGGACTGGAGCAAGAGCATTTCATCGTTCGGATGACGGGATGCCCGAATGGATGCGCCCGACCCTATCTGGCAGAACTTGGGTTTGTTGGCAACGGTCCCGATACCTACCAGATCTGGCTCGGCGCTGCGCCTAATCAGACGCGACTGGCGCAGGTGTATCTGGAGAAGCTCCACATCAACGAACTGGAGACGGCATTTGAGCCGATTTTTGTCTACTTTAAGCAATCTCGCCAGCCAGGTGAAAGCTTCGGCAATTTCTGCGATCGCGTCGGTCTGGCATCCATTCACCAGTACGTTGCCCAGTATCAGCCCGAAACTGTTGCGGCTGCGACTATTGAACCTGCTACAACCGATCAACCTTCGACGCTGAAAACGGCTAACAAAGCCCGTCGCCGCATCACAATTCAAGAGGATGTTTACACCCGCTTACAGGAAGCTGCGCTGCGAGAAGGGCAACCCGCAAGCCAATTGGCGAATGCAGCGATCGCGGCATACCTCAGCACCTTAGAGCAGGGCTAGTTTTCTTGGTAGGGACGTTGCAGGTATCGTCCCTATCAAGAAAACTACTTACCAAGACAAAAGCGACTAAAGATGCGATCGAGAACCGATTCGGTTACATCTTCACCCAGAATTTCGCCAAAGGCTTGAATGGCGCTGCGGAGATCGATCGTCCAAAAATCAAGGGGCAGTTGATCGGTGATCGTTTCCTGTACGTGCTGTAAGGCTGCTTTAGCGCGGGTCAGAGCCGCCGCCTGCCGCTGGTTAATTGCAATATCCAGATTCGCAGCCTGAAGCGTTCCAGACTGGACGATCGTTAAAATCGCGGCTTCAAGGTCATCAATACCCTGATTCAGAGCAGCGGCAGTTTTAGCGCTAGGGAGTCGGGAGTCGGGAGTCGGGAGTCGGGGCGAAGGACGTGAGCCGAGTAAATCAATTTTGTTGAATACCAGGATCAAGGGGCGATCCTTTACCTGTTCGTAAATGGCTTGGTCGGCATCGGTCCAGCCTGTTTGAGCATCAATGGTCAGCAAAACGAGATCAGCATTTTGAGCCGCCAGACGCGATCGCTCTACGCCGATTTTTTCTACCTTGTCATCCGTGTCACGAATGCCTGCGGTGTCTAGCACCTGGATGGGGATGCCGCCCACTACAAGCTGTGATTCCACAACATCGCGGGTGGTGCCAGGAAGATCGGTGACGATCGCGCGGTCACTCCGACTCCAGGCATTCAACAGGCTCGATTTACCGACATTAGGACGACCGACGATCGCCACCTTTAAACCCGATCGCAGCAGTTCACCACGATCCGCAGTTGCCAAAAGATGGCTCATCTCTACCAGCACTTGCTCCAGGTGTTGCTGAATCTCGGCTTCATGCAGCGGTGGCAAATCTTCTTCAAAGTCAATGCGTGCCTCTACCTCTGCCAGAAGGTCGAGACACCGGGTGCGGAGCTGACGGATCGGCTGTGCGAGTTTGCCTTGTAACCCAGCTAAAGCCATTTGTGCTGCTTGGGGCGATCGTGCCCCCACCAAATCGGTAATACTCTCCGCCTGCGTCAAGTCCAGTCGCCCATTCAAAAAGGCTCTCAGCGTAAATTCTCCGGGCTGCGCTAGCTGTGCGCCCTGCTCCAGGCAAAGCTGCAAAACCTGCTGTACCGCCATAATGCCACCGTGACAGTGAAACTCTACGACATCTTCGCGGGTATAAGAGCGGGGAGCCAGCATGAGCAACAAAAGCGCTTCATCTACCACTTGATCAGTGCCGGGATGCCGCACATAGCCGTAGAGAATGCGATGACTTGCCCAGCTTTGATCACCCGGCGCGTGAAAGAGAAGGCGGGCGATCGCCACCGCTTCCAGTCCAGAGAGACGCACAATACCGACGCTACCCTGTGCAGGAACAATGGCAGTGGCAATGGCAGCGATCGTGCCGGATGTTGACATAAGAAACGCGACAGAGTGCCTGAAGGAATTGAAAACGACTGAATGGAATGGAGACGACTGCCTCTAAAAAGCGTTCACCGCTGATCTCAATCTGAATATCAGAGTGAAATCAACGGTGAATACGGCTAATCAAGCTAGCACCGAAACGTTAGCGAACCAGGAGCCTTGCTCTAGTTGCTTTAGCAAGAAGAGACGCTGACAGTATTACGCAACCCACTTTTCGGCAACGAGTTCTGCAAGGTCTACAACGCGCTGGCTATAGCCCCACTCGTTGTCATACCACGCAACAACTTTTACTAAGTCGCCGCCCATCACCATTGTGAGTGCTGCGTCAATGATCGAAGACTCATCAGTACCAGCGTGATCGCTGGAGACAAGGGGCAAATCGCAATACTTCAAGATGCCTTTGAGCGAGGTTTCAGATGCCTCTTTCAACACTTCATTTACCTGCTCGGCAAAGGTGGTCTTTTCTACCTGCACCACTAGATCGACGATCGAAACGTTGGGCGTGGGGACTCGTAAGGCAATCCCATTCAGCTTACCTGCCAGCTCTGGTAACACCATTGCGACCGCTTTAGCTGCGCCTGTAGATGTCGGTACGATGTTCATGGCAGCCGCTCTTGCCCGACGCAAATCTCGGTGACTAGCATCCAGCAGACGTTGGTCGCCTGTATAGCTGTGGGTCGTGGTCATCACACCCTTAATGATGCCAAAATTTTCGTGAAGCACTTTGGCGATCGGTGCAAGGCAATTGGTGGTGCAGCTTGCATTGCTGATCACCCAGTGATTCTCATGGGTGTAGTCTTGATGGTTAACACCGACTACAAAAGTACCATCGTCACCCTTGCCAGGTGCCGTAATGAGTACCTTTTTAGCGCCAGCTTTGATATGCTTTGAGGCACCTTCTTTGCTGACAAAGACACCAGTCGATTCAATGATGAGGTCGATATCCCAGTCTTTCCAGGGCAAGTTTTCAGGATTGCGATCGGAGGTACATTTGATCGTGTGCCCATTGACAGTGATCGTGTTTTCATCGGCGCTAATGTCGGCATCAAACTTGCCCAACATGGTGTCATATTTCAACAGGTGGGCATTTGTTTTAGGGTCAGAGGTGTCGTTAATAGCAACTACCTCAATCTGACTGTCGGCGCGAGTCAACCAGCACCGCGTAAAATTGCGCCCGATGCGTCCGAATCCGTTAATCGCTACTCTAATCACTGCGTCTTGCCCTCTGTCTATTAAAGAGATTCTTGGTAGTCAAATTGATCATAAGACCCTAAGGATACGAGTGCAATAACTCGCTCTAACGTCATCCTACTTAAGAGCGGTCTGACAAATGGCGATCGCGCCTCTGACAAGAACTTCCGCCTCAACACCTGACTCAAGCCTGTATTACTTTCTGTATCATTAACGCCCTGACTAGGTATTTTAACTCATTTGGTACAAGAATTTTTCAGTAATATAGCAGCGAACGGACTCTGGCACCAGATACCGAATCGAGCGCTCATCGCGACACCGCTGCCGAATGAGGCTAGAAGAAACTGCTACTGAAGGCATTTCTAGACGGTGCCAATTGAGAGAGGGGTAAGGTGTGAGGAGTGAGGGGTTGAACTTACTGCCACTTTGCGATGGGGCAAGGACATCCAGAGGGCTTGTCACTTCTAAAGGTTGATCGTTGCCTGCTGCTCGCTCTTCCCCTGCCGCCCTCTGCATCAATCTCGGTGCAACGAGCCAAATACATTGTGCTGCTAGTGTTTGGCTGTCTCTCCACTTGGGCAGACTTTGAAAGGCATCATTGCCAATGATCCAGTACCAGCAAGCGTTGGGTTCAAGGGTTTGCAAGGCGTTGAAGGTGGCGATCGCGTAAGAGGTGCCTTCCTGTTGGCTGTCCACGGCAGAGACACGAAACGCAGGATGGTCAGCGATCGCGGCGCTAACCATTGCCAGACGGTGTTCAAAGCTTACTAAAGGAGGTGCTTTATGGGGTGGACGAAAGGTCGGCACCCAAATGACACGATCGAGATGAAACTGATCCAGTGCCGTCTCTGCGATCAGCAGATGCCCCCAGTGAATAGGGTCAAAGGTGCCGCCAAAGATCGCAACATTGGGCTTCTTCATCAAAGCGTTTATTGTTGGGGCAAATGGAGGGCGGCTTCATTCGCTCCTTCATTCGTTCAGTTAATAGCTTCACTCAGTGGTTTGAGGATTTTAAGATAGACGACCCCTGATCCGGATGTAATCACTACAGAGCTGTAATTAACTGTAAAAGCAAGGGCATCGATGTCATGACTGGTGCGATCGCAACACCTTTACAAACAGCTTATGCAAGTAAAATTGCTAGCTATTTCAGCAAAGCTAACCGGAAGATTCCCAAATTGATGGTATAACTTTCGTGACGATTAAACGTTGGTCATTGACAGAGAGCCTCTATTCGTCTTAAATCGCAAGATTTTTGAGAGGCTATATCCCGAGAAGATAATCCTTGATATGATAGCCCGAGATATTGGTGTGGTGTGTGAGGAGTTAAAATGCTGAATTCTGTCGATTTCAGCGGTAGACCGTTTCATTTCATTGGCATTGGTGGCATTGGAATGTCAGCCCTTGCTTATGTCTTAGCGAAGCGTGGACTACCCGTATCTGGATCTGATCTGCATCTCAGTCGGATTACACAACGGCTACAGGAAGAAGGCGCTCATATTTTTTGGAGCCAAGATCCAAGCAACTTAGATTTTTTTCAAACGACTGCAAGTGTAGCGACGGAATCACTCGTGTCTGCTGTGAGCGTTGCCCAAACGAACACTGGCGCGAATCGATCAACATCTTTGCGATCGCCGCTACAAGAGACACCGTCACTGCCGCAGGTCATCTGTTCCACCGCGATTCATCCAGCAAATGCTGAATACCGGGCAGCCCGTGAGTCAGGCTACCCGATTTTTCATCGCTCTGATGTACTGTCGGGGTTAATGCAGGAGTACGAAAGCGTTGCGGTGGCAGGCACCCACGGCAAAACCACAACCAGTAGCATGATTGGCTATATGCTGCTGCAAGCGGGGCTTGATCCGACGATCGTGGTTGGTGGTGAAGTCAACGCCTGGGAAGGCAATGCCCGTGTTGGGAAGAGTGCCTATCTGGTAGCAGAGGCAGATGAGTCAGATGGTTCGCTGGTAAAAATGGCAGCCAGTATCGGTATTGTCACCAATATTGAACTCGATCATCCCGATCACTACAGCACTCTAGATGAAGTCATTGATATCTTTAAAACCTTTGCTGGGCGCTGTCAAACGCTGATCGGCAGCATTGATTGTGCCACCGTGCGAGAGCAACTCCAGCCCACTATCAGCTATAGCCTTGATGTTAATACAGGTGCTGACTATGCAGTTGACTGTATTACCTGCCGAGCAGACGGTACGACAGCACGGGTTTGGGAACGGGGTGTCATTCTAGGGCGGTTAAACGTCAAGCTTTTGGGGAAACATAACCTTAGCAATGCGCTGGCAGCGGTTGCTTTGGGACGCTTGCTCAAGCTAGAGTTTGCGACGATCGCGCAGGCGATTTCCACCTTTGAAGGTGCGCGACGACGGTTTGAACAGCGTGGAGCATACAACGGCATTACCTTTATTGATGACTACGCCCATCATCCAAGCGAATTGCGGGCAACGCTGGCTGCTGCACGGCTACAAAGCGACAACGGCTCATCCCCCAAGCGTCGAGTGGTAGCAATCTTCCAACCACATCGGTACAGCCGCACACTCACTTTTCTAGAAGACTTTGCCACATCCTTTAGCGATGCTGATGTAGTGGTTATTAGTGACATCTATAGTGCGGGTGAAGCCAATCCAGGAAATATCAGTGGTCAGCAGGTTGCTAATTTAATTGGAAAGTATCATCCTCAAGTAAGCTACCAACCGTCTTTCCAGGCGATCAGTCAGCACTTGACCAAACTGTTGAGACCCGGAGACATTGCCCTCTTTTTGGGAGCGGGAAATCTCAATCAATTGATTCCCGAAGTCATGGCGTTTTATCAGACGATCGAACAAGGGCGATCGCAAGCTTGGTGTAACCAGGCTTAACGCTACAAACCTGCTACAAACTTACAGACCCTGAGACGATCGCACCCACTGGCGCTAACCGGTTGGGTCACAAACCTGATTTACTACCATGACGCTCTCGTACGATCCTCCAAAAGTAGCTATTCCCAGCAAAACTCGACCGAGTTTTGAATCACTCAAACGTGGCGCTCCACTCTCTCTGTCTCAACCGATCCGGCTCAGTGGTACTGACTGTCTGATCAAACCTCAAGTACCGCTTGCATCGTTTACCTCTTTTCGGGTGGGTGGTCCAGCACAGTGGTACGTTGCGCCCAAACACGTTGCCGAATTGCAGGCAAGCTTTGAGTGGGCACAAGCGAATGCTCTACCCCTGACGCTGTTGGGGGCAGGTTCAAATTTGCTGATCAGCGATCGTGGCTTACCGGGTTTAGTTATTAGCACTCGCCGTCTACGCCAGTATCAATTTGATGCCGAGTCAGGGCAGGTAACGGTTGGCGCAGGCGACCCTCTCCCCCGACTGGCATGGCTGGCAGCCGAGCGTGGTTGGCAGGGCATGGAGTGGGCGGTAGGCATTCCGGGTACAGTGGGCGGTGCTGTTGTCATGAATGCTGGCGCTCATGGTGGTTGCACAGCGGATGTTCTGGTTAACGCTCATGTGCTGCTACCTGATGGCACCACTCAGATTTTGACCCCACAAGACTTGTGTTATCGCTACCGTAACTCGGCACTGCAAGGTAAAAACTGGCTAGTGACGCAGGCAACGTTTCAACTTCAACCAGGGTTTGATCCGGTAGCGCTCACTAATTTAACCAGCCAGCATCTCAACCAGCGCCGCACTACCCAGCCTTATCACCTGCCTAGCTGTGGTAGCGTTTTCCGCAATCCGAACGAACAACACAAAGCAGGCTGGCTGATTGAGCAAGCTGGACTGAAAGGCTACAAGATTGGCGGTGCCCAGATTGCCGAACGCCACGCTAATTTCATCCTAAACTGCGGCAACGCTCTGGCAAGCGATATCTTTCGGTTAATCGATCATGTACAACAAAAAGTTGAACAGCATTGGTCGCTGCATCTAGAGCCAGAAGTCAAAGTTTTAGGTGACTTTCAGGCTCTAGGTGCTTAAGTTGCTCGTTGCAGCTTCCCGGCTTCTTTAGAAAGCTAGGAAGCTTGCTGTAATCTTACCCAAACTGTTTGTTTGACGTAGATTCCAAGTTGAACAACGTGGTCAGCGTTTGCATTGCCTGCCGTCTCACTTCGACGTCTTGCTGTGCCCGTAGCTGCACCATCGGATCATGAAGGATTTTGTTGACGATGCCACGGGTGAGCGCTTCGATCACTTCTTGGTGCTTTTCAGCAAACTCCGTACCCAGACGAGACAGCGCTTTTTCAAGTTCTTGAGCGCGGATGGTTTCGACCTTTTCACGCAGGCTGCTGATCGTGGAGACAGTTTCGAGCGATCGCAACCAGCTATCAAACGTATCTACTTCCTGATCCAGGAGTAATTCTGCCTCCATTGCCATTTGGCGACGACTTTCCTGGTTTTGCGCCACTACTGCCTTCAGGTCATCGACATTAAATGCCTGTACATGGGGCAGTTCATTGACATCTGT
>JBGTJW010000713.1:0-15168 GCA_041744955.1 Stenomitos sp.
CGATTGCCCAGCGATCTCAAGCGATTGCAAAACCATAATCCCGATTCGCCTGCCAATAGACGATCGACCACGATTAAAGACGGCTGCTGCTCAGACACCTGCCGTAGCCCACCGACCGCATCCGGTGCCAGCATCGTGTCATAGCCAGATTCTTTCAGGTCAAGGCTGACGTGCTTTGCCAATGCTTCATCAGTTTCGACCAACAGTACACAGGGATTTGTGTCAGAGAGGACGCTATTCATATGTAGTGGGGAGAAGGATGGCAATCACACAATCACCAAGTTTATGAGAATGTCAGCAGGACTGAATGCCTAGTGAATATCCTTCCTGTTGTAGCACGTCTGCTCCAGAGTATTTTGTTACGGTAGCTCTACCGAGGTGGGTTTGGCAACGTGAGGCAGCCCCCAGCCAAGCTTTTCGCGCAGGAGATGAAAAAATTCTGGTGGTCGCAGCCGAATGAACCGAGCCTGATAGCGCGATCGCTCAATGCGAACGCGATCGTCTGGAAACACATAGCAACCACCGTTGCCGTCCACCACCATCACCATGCGATTTGGGGTAGCGGGGAAAATGGTCACGCATTCCGTATCAGCAAAGACGAGTGCCCGCGATGCCAGCGAATGAGGGCAAATGGGCACCAACTGAAGTACAGGAACACCGGGCGTAACGACTGGACCACCTGCCGAAAGCGAGTATGCCGTCGAGCCAGTGGGCGTAGAGACGATCAACCCATCTGCCGCAATATCAACTGGCGCATGATTACCAATTTTGACTTCAAAATGGCACATACTGGTCAACGGCTCACGGTGAATGACCATTTCATTCAGGCACAGCGCCTCCCAAAGCATGGTGTCACCGCGATGCACCTGCACCAGCAGCATGGCTCGTTCTTCTAGCTCATACTCGTTTGCTAAAATACCTTCCAACGCTTGGGGTAGTTGGTTCAGGTAGGCTTCTGTCAGAAAGCCCATGTGCCCTGTATTCACCGTCAGCAGCGGAATGCCGTAGGGAGCCACCTGGCGAAAGGCGGAAAGCACCGTGCCATCACCTCCCAGCACGATCGCAAAGACCATATCGCGATCGAACCCGGGTGGACTCAGATACTCGATCGGCATATGACAAACCGGACCTTGCGGGTCGGAGTAACCCAGGATGCCACCAGCACCAGTTGCCAGATAGACCTCCCAGCCACACGCTACCAGCTTGTCTCTGATCTCTTCGGCAGTACGACAAGCCACAGGCTTAATGTCGTTGTAGATAATGCCAGCTTTGGGCACGGGAAAGGCTCGGCTGAAGGGCAATGATTGAGTACTAGGGACTATACCATTTTGGATCGTCTCCTAGCGCACTCTAGTAGTTTGTCAAGTTTGAACGAGTGGAGGGGTGAAGGGGTAGATGAACAAACCTCCTCTACTCTCCCACTCCTCCACTAAAATCTGGGATAAGTCCGCTTCTTATCGTTTTGTTGCTTGCTTTTGCCCTTCGATTTCTCGTAATCAAGCTCTTTCAGCTTTTTAAGAATGCGGCTGAAGTAATCTTGCATATACGCTTCTAAGGTCGTCGTCTCGTTTGCATCCAGTCCAAACACCGTATAAACGTCATCCATTGGCGCAGTTAGTGGCTTGCCAGTCGATACCACTTCGGCAAACGCCAACCGATCGGAGATGTTCCACGTCCACTGAAAGAAGCGGGTAATCCTGCGTACCGTTCGCATCAGACCGATCGGCATCCGCGTAATCTTTGCATCACGCCCTGACAAGCGCTCACATAGCCGAATGATTTCGTATGCGCCCCATGCCCGCGAACCCACGATCGGAAACGTTTTGTTCTCTGTCTCTGGTACTTTTAGCGCCTGGATGGCAAACTTAGCGACATCCTGCGTATCCATATAAGCCGTGGGTGACGTATCGCCCATGACCCAAACCGACTGGTTTTCTAGCACTGGAATCGCATATTGCCCAATCAACCCCTGCAAAAAGCCACAGGGACGAAGAATCGTGTAGTTTAACCCCGACTCTGCCAGAAAAAGCTCTGTACAGTGCTTCACCTCCATCAGCGGCACATGGGGATACTTTTCGGCATCGAGAATCGAAAAGAAGATGAAACGCTTCACGTCCGCTGCTTTCGCTGCCTGAATCAAGTTGACGTTGCCATCCCAATCCACTTGCTTAATATTGAGCGAATCGGTTGCTCGCGTGGTCGCGGCATCAATCACAACATCAATGCCTTCCAGGGCTGGCTTCAACGTCTCTGGCACGCACAAGTTGCCGATTACTAGCTCTGCTCCCCATTCCCTTAAAAACGCCGCTTTCTTGAAGCTACGCACTAAACAGCGAACTTGATACCCCTCATCTAATGCGCGACGGGTAATCTGTCTGCCTAACGTGCCTGTAGCACCCACAATTAATAGATTCATGAGGGAGTAGTAACTATTTCTTAACTTTTTATAAGATTTTATCAGAAATTGCTCATGATTTGTCTGCGTTGAGCCGAGACGATCGCATCGGACAATTGCCTGACTTGGTTGACTTTAACTTACTTAACCATCGTCTTACAATGGCGATCGCACGGACGACCATTACTGAGAAGCCGAAATGAAAGTTGGGAAAGCGGGTGGATCTTTGTAAAACTTTGTCGCTGACGTGCGCTGACGGCTAACGATCGTGCCTTCATCAGCAGCGATAGCGCTGCCAGAGCTAGACTATAATCAGGGGCAATTATCATCGCTTGTAACTGCCCTGGTGCGATCGTACAGGGGTGCTTTGCTGTCTTCAACGCTCTTTAACGTTTTGACGCACTCGTAAACCATAACGTTGCGCTTGCTGTGCCAATGACTTGAAATTGACGTTTAATAGGCGTTGAGTTAATTGTGCTCACGTGACAGCCGAAACTAGAGAACGATCGTTATTCTTTGTCCTTCAATGGTTTAGCCATGTCTCGCCCCAAACCCATTGCTGCTCATCAGCTTGCTGCTAATGCCTCTCCTCCAGAGGCAGAGCTAAACTGCACCGTTCAGCACCCGGTTGACCTAACCAGCGTGCGACAGTTGCATCGCGACCTGCTCAACGTTGAGAAAGCGCAACGTATGGCAGAGTTTTTTAGCTTGCTGGGCGACGCTAATCGCCTTCGTCTGTTGTCAGCACTGGCAATACAAGAGCTATGCGTCTGCGATCTGGCTGCTGCTGTCAAGATGTCAGAATCAGCAGTGTCACACCAGCTTCGGGCATTGCGCGCCATGCGCTTGGTCAGCTATCGCAAGCAGGGTCGCAACGTCTTCTATTGCCTCAAAGACAGCCACGTCCTTAATCTCTACCGTGAGGTTGCAGAGCATCTTGATGAGGATGATTAGGTCGTAGCGATCGCGCACCCTCTAGCGATCTTATTTGAATGATGAGAATGACGCTGGTATGAGCGATCAGCAGCCAGCAGCCAGCAAAAAAGCTGATCGCTGACCGCTGACCGCTAAAAGATTCAGTCTTGCTCACAAATGATTTAGGACTGCTATAGAAGGAATGGCGCGTGTTTCAATTTTTGACTAAGTTAGATTATCTCCTCCGCGAAACGCTGCTGGGTCTACGGCGAGGTGGCTGGATGAACTGGGCAGCGATTAGCACCGTAACAGTGTTGCTGTTCCTTTTTGGTGTGAGTCTCCAGGCATCCTGGCAGCTTGAAGGACTACTCAATCAGTTTGGTAGCCAGTTGGAAGTCTCCGTTTATCTGGATACGGGCGTGCAGGCAGAGACGCTCAAGCCGATCGTGGCTGCAATGCCGGGAGTAGCAGACACCCAGACTGTTTCTAAAGAAGCCGCCTGGTCAGCCTTGGTGCAAGATTTAGGCGTGTCGGATATTAACGGTGCGACAAGGCAGCTAGACGGCAACCCACTGGTCGATCAGCTTAAGGTCAAAGCGCGATCGTCCCAGGATGTACCGCTCGTTGCTCAAGCGTTGGCAAACGTTGAAGGCGTAGACGAGGTGCAGTATGTGGATGAAGCTGTACAGCGCGTTGGGCAACTGAACCGGGGCTTAAGTTGGGTGAGCTTCATGGTGACGACCTTGTTGACCCTAACGGCGATCGCCGTCATTACGACAACGATTCGCCTCATCGTCATGGCACGCAAGCGAGAAATCGAAGTCATGCAACTGGTCGGCGCAACAGCGATCTGGATTTATTTGCCCTTCATCTTGCAGGGCATCACCTTCGGCGTTGCAGGCGCAGTGCTGTCCTGGGGGCTGATTAGCAGCATTCAGCACTTTCTTAATAACCTACTCTCCCAACAGCCCGAATTTGTCCAATTTCTAGCGAATGGTGTACAAATTAGCCCGCTGCGCGTGGTTCTTCTACCGTTGATTTTGCTGGGTTTCGGCAGTTCCGTTGGCGTACTGGGCAGCCTGTTTGCCGTGCGCCGGATTGCGGTGAAGTAGAGGTGAGGAGTGAGGGGTGAGGGGTGAGGAGTGAGGGGTGAGGGGTGAGAAGTGAGGGGGAAGCAGGAGAGCGGGGGGAGTTTTGAGTTTTGAGTTTTGAGTGACGTTGCTTGACCAACAAAATGCTTGTGGCTGGCGGTTGAAACCGCGCCTACAGCAACAACGTTTGCCTCCGCAGACCCAGATATGCCTGCTTTAACCCGCAAAGGCGGGTTTTGTTTATGTAGCAGCGGTTTTAACCGCCGGAATAAACAGATTTGTCAGCTAATCAGGACTGAGCGCTGACGATTGAAAACAACCTTTTACCCTTGCCGTCTAATCATGCAATCCCAATGGCGCTGTCTACTCAAAAACCTGGGCGTATGGCAGGGTTCGTTTGCCAGGTTTTCACCGACGGGAGAGTGGCGAGAAGAAACACCGACGATCGTCTCGTTAGAAGGCTTCAACGATGACCAAACAGTTCGCCAAATCATTCAGCGGTATGATTCAGCAGTAGAAGCAGGCTTAAAGCCGCCGCAAGCTGGTACATTGATCGATGAAAAAGTTTTGGAGTACAGCTCTCTGGGTCGAGGTGTACTGTTTTTTGAGGATGGTGCCTTTTCGCAAGGCTCGATGCAGTTTGCGCCCTTTTCAGAGTTTGGGGCTGAGTTGGGTTTAATGGCAGGCGATCGACGGTTGCGGTTGGTGCAGTTGTTCGATCGCGAGAGCCAGCTTTCACAACTGACCCTGATTCGTGAACAGCGTGCAGGTAGTGATGCCGCCAAGCGTCCACCGTTAGCATTAGAGGCGCTGCTGGGTGAGTGGCAGGGGGAAGCCATCACGCTGTATCCCGATTGGCGATCGCCGACTACGTACTCGACCCACCTACAAATCAGCCGGAGTAGTGACAATCAGGTAGTGCAGTCACTCACGTTTGGCAACGGTGCTAGCTCAACGATACGATCGACGGCGATCGTGGCTGGCTCACGCTTACAGTTCAACCAGGGCGCGTTGCCTGTACAAGTGCTGCTCTTGCCAGATGGTGCCTCTGCAACCAGTCCCCTTCACATCCAGACACAGCAACCGTTCTTTTTGGAGGTTGGTTGGCTCCTTCAGCCCCATCAACGCCAGCGGTTAATCCGTAGCTATGACAGCAAAGGGGCATGGGTTAGCCTGACTCTGGTGAACGAGCAGAAAGTGACAACTGGCAGCTAAACAAGCAACGTGTATAGCTGGCAGTTGACCATTTTTGAGCTGCCTGTCGAAACCAAACCGTGGATAGTGTCGATGCTGTGGAGTACGCTCAGTGGTTGTGATGAAGCAACCCTTTGGCTGCGCGATGCGATTAAAACAGTGTGTCGTTCGCTAAAACCCAAAGCAAACGCGCTCAGTCATCACCGCACGGTTGGACTGCCTTAATGGAGCGATGAATCAGCCGACAGGGCCAAAGAAAGGCACCACAGAGACTCACGGCTGCGATCGCAGTAAAGACTTTCCATCGACTTTCAGGTGGATCGGTTGCTTCTGATGTCGTGGTCTCAGAACGATCAACACCATTGAGTGACGAGTGCGATAGCTGACTGGCTGCATTCACACCTTCGATCGCGGCTCCAATCATATAAGCCGCTAAGGCAATGCCTAACCAGTTATGCATAACAGTATGCCCTTGAACTGTGAGCGACGAAGCGGATATCGAGGGCTTGGTTAATGTTCAGCGTTAGTGACTTCCCTGGTTAATCGCTTGTCTATCTTCAGCAATATCGCGAATGAGTGGCAGCTTCGACTGTATGTAGGTATCGAGATGCCGAGCATCTTGAGGGTCGATCGACTGTTGAGCGTTAAACCGTTTGAGGAGAAATTGCACTAGATCAGAATCTTCAAATTGCAGTAGTGTGCTGACCTGAGTAGACTCCACTAAAGCCCAAAGCTGTCGCATCACATTTGGAGAGACCATAGAGTCGAACCTCTTAAGCTTTTCTTTATAATTACACGGTTTTCCGTTTTGAGCTTGTTTTTAGCCCCAAACTTCATGTTGCAGCGACACTGCTTTCAGAGTATACCGGGCTTGATCGAGCCTTTGTCCTGAGAGTAGAGAACGGTTTGAGAGCTAGCGGCATTGCCATTCACTCTACTATCGCTGTTCTTCCGGTCAGCCTTCAGTTATGTAGAACACCAGCCAAAAGAAACATCGTGACTGAGAAGGTTCCAACGTCTTTTAGCCTTGCTTTGACGAACGTTTACCGTCCTTAGGTTTACCAAGTTAGCGCCCTGCCGCTACTTTGTCAGCCTCTCTAAAGAGTGAGCTAAGACAGTTCCCTTTTTGTGTGCTAAGAGTCAAGATCCCCCTGCCGACGGCTCTTCTTTGAGGGAGATTGAAGGGGATCAAGCGGAAATTTATAGCCAGCGCCTAACGATGAAGATCGTCGTGTCAGGACTGCTCAGGCGCAGCCAACGTCGCCAGGTAGTTAATCGACCGCTTTAAGAGTAAGCCTTTTGCGTCTACGCTAGTGCTGGGTGCAATCTTCGCTAGTCTTAATGATGATGGCGATCGGACTATAGCGATCGTGGTGACTGAGGATAGGTCGTGCAATTACAACGACTGGTGGTCAAGGCAGAACAACTGCAAAATGAGTACGTACGCTTGGAGCCGTCTCAACTGCACTACCTCCAACGAGTGCTGCGGTTAGGCGTGGGCGATCGCTTTATTGCGATGGATGGAGAGGGACATGCGTGGCTAGCTACACTAAAACCGCCAACTGATGCGCTTGCTCAGGCGACTAGCATTCAGGCAACGATCTTGGAGCCAATCACAGAACCCACAGAGTTAGCGGTGCGCGTGACGCTGGTGGCAGCGTTGCCTAAAGGCAATGGGTTTGACGACGTGGTGCGCCAATCTACCGAATTGGGAGTTGACCAGATCTTCCCTGTCATAAGCGATCGAACGCTGCTCAACCCAAGCCCACAAAAGCTCGATCGCTGGCAACGCATTGCAAACGAAGCGGCTGAACAGTCCGAACGTCTTTGTGTCCCCCACATTACCGCTCCGATCCCTTTCACCGCACATCTTCAGCAGACTTGTTCGCAGACCGATTCCCGCCTCCAGAAATATCTCTGCGTCGCACGGGGATCGACACCTCACTTGCTAAACTGCTTGCAAGCCTCAATGTTGGATGCCTCCTTACCCCAAGTGACGATCGCCATTGGTCCCGAAGGCGGTTGGACTGATGCTGAAGTTGCAGCCGCGATCAGCGCAGGCTATCAACCCGTCTCCCTCGGCAGTCGCATTCTTCGCGCTGTCACCGCTCCATTAGTGGCGTTGTCGTTAATTGCCGCTGTGTGGGAGAGGTAAAGGTAGAAGGCAGAAGGCAAAAGGCAAAAGGCAAAAGGCAAAAGGCAAAAGGCAAAAGGCAAAAGGCAAAAGGCAAAAGTGACAGCTAAAAGTTTGTTCAGTAGTCAGAATTAACTCGAAACTCAAAACTCAAAACTCAAAACTCAAAACTCAAAACTTCCTCCTCACTCCTCACCCCTCACTCCTCACCCCTTCCCCCCTCACTCCTCTCCTCCCATGCTTGACGCAATTGCCGCTGCTTTCGATCGTCAGGATTACCAAACGGCTGCTCAACTGGTAGCGCAACTGTTGGCGCAGTCACCGCAAAACCCGTGGGCGCAGTTTTATGCGGGACGCTTGCAGGAAGTATCGGGAAAACTCGATACGGCGGCAGACAAGTATCGGCAACTGCTGCGCGCTACAACCAATCAAAAACTGGCTGGTTACTTGCGTCAGGGTATCCAGCGGCTTGAGACAAAACAGCGCGATCGCCGACAGCACGCGATCGCCCAGGCAACGGCAGAACCCAACAATGATGCGCCTGGTTTTTTGGTGCTGGAAGCGGTAACGGGTGACGATCGCGCCACGGTTGTCCAAAATTTTGCGCGGGTCATGAAGCTAGACGCTTACACCGTGCGGATGCTGCTTCCCAATCGCAGTTGGCGGCTGTACCGGACTGGGGTTACAGGTGAATTGCAAGTGCACGGTCAGGAACTTCGGCAGGCAGGCATTCCAACCTTTTGGGCATCACAGCCTGAAATTGAGGCAATTCAACTCTTTCGAGTTAACTCGTTTCAAGCTGCCTCGCCCAAAGCCACGGTGGTTTGCCAAAACGTACAGGATCAGGTTGGCTTTCTCAGCTTTGATTGGTCAGAGGTGACGCAGCGAGTCGAGGGGATGCTGCCGATTTTTGAGCAAGTGCTGGACGTGGGCTACCGCAATCGGCTAGAACGCAAAGCCGAAACCCAGGATTATGCTCATTTCTGTGATCTGCATCTGCCAGGACGACGCTGCATTCTGCGTCTGCACGACAGTAGCTATCAGTTTGATGAGGGGGTCACTGCGAACGCTGAGATGGCGATCGCCCCGTCCGATCGCACGACCATCCGCACGAATTGGAATCAGTTGATGGCTCTGCTCAAACACCAAACGCCAAACGCCGAAACCTGGTCACAGTTCACACCGTTTGGCGAAACTGCCGCAGACTTTGCCGTACCGCTGCTCCGCTTGAAGCCTCACATTTACCTCTCACGACGGGAAGATAGTTATTGGGATTCTGCCTTTCATCTCTACAGCAGCCTCATTTTTCTGCGGGGAGCCAAGCGTTAACGTCTTAAGCGGGTTTTATGGCTTCAAGTCATTGACGAAACAGGCGATCGCAGGATCTCAAAACAGCCAAAGTAGTCAGACACCTGCATTGGAGCGTTGGCAAGAGGCGGTTGCTAAATGTTTCATGGACAGAACCGTTACTCTAGAATGGGGTTTGTGGTTTTCTAACCACCCGATCGACCCAACACCCTTCTAAAAGCTGATATTCCTGTGCTTGACCTAAAGCTAATTCGAGAAAATCCAGACCTTGTGCGCGAAAAGCTAGCGACTCGCAATGGTAGCTACGATATCCAACCACTATTGCAGTTGGATGAGCAACGCCGATCGCTCGAACAGGAGCGATCGCGGCTTCAGGCACGGGGTAACGAAATCGGCAAGCTGGTCGGGCAAAAGATGAAGTCTGGCAGTACTGACGATGCTGAGATCCAAACGCTCAAAGATGAAGGCAACCTGGTTAAAGCCAAATTGAGCGATCTGGAGCCGCAGGAAAAAGAGTTGAAAGTGCAGATTGAAGAGCGCCTGTTGGAGTTGCCCAATTTGCCCAGCGACACCACACCGATCGGCAAGAATGAAACCGAAAACGTGGAAGTACGACGCTGGGGCGATGAATACAAGCCGTCGCAGGATGGAATCTTGCCACACTGGGAAATCGCCGAAAAACTCGGCATCCTCAATACAGAACGGGCGACGAAGCTGGCTCAGGCTCGGTTTATCGCCTTATTGGGTGCAGGTGCCGCGTTGGAACGGGCATTGATTAGCTTTATGCTCGATCGTCAGACTGCCGCAGGCTACCTCGAAGTGCTGCCACCGCTCCTGGTTAACACTCAATCGATGACTGCTACGGGGCAGTTGCCCAAGTTCGCCGAAGAAAGCTTCCAGTGCAAGGATGATGATCTCTGGCTGATCCCTACTGCGGAAGTGCCTGTCACCAACCTTTACCGAGACGAAATTCTGACCGCAGAGGAATTGCCCATTCATCACTGTGCCTATACGCCTTGCTTCCGACGCGAGGCAGGCAGCTATGGACGCGACACTCGTGGACTGATCCGGCTACACCAATTCAATAAAGTCGAACTCGTCAAACTCGTTCGTCCCGAAACCTCCGAGCAAGAGCATCAAACGCTGGTGCAAAACGCAGAGGCAATTCTGCAAGCGCTCAAGCTGCCCTACCGCGTGCTTGAACTTTGCACGGGCGACATCGGCTTTGGTGCTGCCAAATGCTACGACCTGGAAGTATGGCTACCATCTGCCGGAACCTATCGGGAAATCTCAAGCTGCTCCAACTTTGGCGACTTCCAGGCACGACGCGGCAACATTCGCTTTAAGGAAGCAGGCAAGAAGGGCACTGAGTTTGTCCATACGCTTAACGGTTCTGGTTTAGCAGTTGGTCGCACGATGGCAGCGGTGCTTGAGAACTATCAACAGCCGAATGGCACGGTCAGCATCCCCGAAGTGTTGCAACCGTTTTTAGGGCGATCGGTGTTGTAGAAAAAGAAACCCGGTTTCTGGAAACTCACCATTAAAAAAACGCGCTGACTAAACAGCTAAAGTTGGGCAGCATGGGACTGGTCAATACGTCTTGGCTGTAGAAAGTGGCAACCAGCTTTAAAGCAGCATTCTCGCGGCGATACACTTCAACTGCCTGTTCTTTAAGGTTGACGATCCAGTACTCAAAAACGCCTTGGGCAGAATATAGTTTTAGCTTTGCTTCTCGATCGCGCCGTTCATTTGTTTTACCTGGCGATAGCACTTCCACCACCAATTCTGGTGCTGCGGTCAAATGTCCTGCTTCATCCAGCAAGCGCTCCAAGCGATCGTTACTTGCCCACACGATATCAGGGATCACGTTATCCGATTGTGAGAAAACAATGCCAGGGTTGACTGCGGCTCTCCCTAGACCAGTCTCACTCGACCAGTTTTTCAAGACGGTTCCAATGTTGACACAAACCTCTTGATGCTTCCAATCCGGTGCTCTGGTCACAAACAACTCTCCGTCAATAATTTCATAACGGTTTACGCGATCGCCTTCAAAAAGACCCAGATCGGCGATCGTCCAACGAATTGCATTGGTTGGCGTTGACTGCATGACGTGCCTCAAAGTTCACCATTAATCTTTCGCCGAAGCACCTCTCTCATCTGTGCTCTCCCCTCTTCAGTGTTAGGAAAGTTATACCGAATAGCATTAGGACTACGGCGGCTCATTAAAGAGCGCAGGGCTTCAAGATCCTCACGATTGTCCAAAACGTAAGCCCGTAGATCAGCTTTACTCATCTTTTCAAAGTCAGGTCTCATTGGTAAACTCCCAGCTTCCATCTTGAAGAATAAGAAGATGTCTCTGTAGAGCGTCGATAGGCTTTGACAAACTTCTACGACCTTTAGAGCTTGCTCAACGGTTAAAAAATACATCCGCTTTTATTCTGACATAGTACTCAAGTTAGCAAAAAAGTAGGGACGTTCCATGGAGCGTCCCTACAAGAGAAATCAACAGATCTGAAACGCTACCGATTAGACTTTTGTTTCTTCCCGCACCAACTTATCCCAGCCGAGGTCTTTGAGGCTGTTGTTGCGGCGCATCGGGCGTGTCACCAGTTCCAAAATGTCGCGGGCATTGGTGAAACCGTGGATTTGGGCGAAGGTGAATTCGACCGACCACTTGGTGTTGATGCCACGCGCCTCTAGAGGATTGGCGTGTGCCATGCCAGTGATGACCAGATCCGGCTTCAGGTCGTTGATGCGCTGGAGTTGGTTGTAGTTGTCGGGCTTCTCAACAATGCGGGGAGTGGGAACCCCCATTTCGTGGCAGGTTTTCTCCAACAGCGTGAGTTCCGCCGCCTGGTAGCGCTTATCCATATAGGGAATGCCGATTTCAGGACAGCTCATGCCGCAGCGGATCAGGAACCGGGCGAGGGAGATTTCCAGCAGGTTGTCGCCCATGAAGAAGACCGATTTGCCGCGAATGAGTTGCAGGTAATCTTCCATACCAGCCCAGATTTGCGCTTCGCGATCGTCCAAGCCTTGCGGTTCAATACCAAACACCGAGCAGATTTTTTCAATCCAGGCGCGAGTGCCATCAGGACCGATCGGAAACGGTGCGCCAATCAGCTTGCACTTACGGCGACGCATAAAGGTGGTAGCCGTACGCGAGAGAAAGGGATTAACGCCTGCCACGTAGTAGCCTTCTTCAATCACAGGTAGTTCGGTGTAGCGCTTGGCAGGTAGCCAGCCAGAAACTTTGATGCCCTGTTTCTTCAGTTCTAGCGTGATTTGAGTCACAACGGGATCGGGTAGAGAGCCAAACAACACCAGCGGTGGGTGATCCACATACTCAGAGTCTGAGGTGGCAATCTCTTCTTTTTTGCGACCGAAGTTGAGCAATTTGGCGATCGCATTGCGCTCTTCTTTGTCGCCTTCCGCAGTGGGTGGTTTTTCGGGGCAGCGGTTGACCATTGCAGCCAGAACGGTATCTTCGCCTTGCGTGAAGGCATAGTCCAAACCATTGGCACGAGCCACGACGATCGGAATGCCGATTTCAGCTTCCAGACGTGGGGCAAGCCCTTCCAAGTCCATCTTGATGATTTCGGTGGTGCAGGTGCCAATCCAAACAATCACGCTGGGGTTGCGATCGCGCTTAATTTGGACGCACAGTCGCTTCAATTCTTCGTAGTCATTCAACTGCGCGGAAATATCGCCTTCTTCTAGTTCTGCCATCGCATAACGCGGCTCGGCAAAGATCATCACACCCATGGCGTTTTGCAGAAAATAGCCGCAGGTCTTAGTGCCAATCACCAGAAAGAAGCTGTCTTCAATCTTTTGGTAGAGCCATGCAACGCAGCTAATGGGGCAGAAGGTGTGATAGTTGCCTGTCTCGCATTCAAAGTTCAGGGCTTGCGGTTCAGTTTCGGCAAGAGTCATGAGTCAGTGTCCTCTTAGAAAGAGTTGTTAGTTGCTAGTTTTTAGTTGCTAGCAGGAGAGGGCTTAATCGCGCCAATCGCGGGAGCCTCGGCAGTCTTCGTCGATTTGGGCAGGTGCTTTCTCAGGGAGCTTGCTTGCCTGGATGTTGATCTCATTCAAGGCAGCGGGGAGCATCCTGACGGCACCATTGGCAGTTTTATTGGTCTTGCCATTTTGGGCAGCGATCGTGTTTACATGATCTTCGGGGTTAAAGTTCAGCCCTAATGCCATCACGATACGATCGGGGTTATTGCTCAGATCGACCACCAGAGGTAGCAGTTGAGCAAGTCGTGGTTCTAACACTGAGAGGGTTGCCAGGATAAAACCAGAAGACGGACGGCGTTGACCATCACAGTTGACCCATATACCTAAACGCGATAGCCATTGACGATTTTCGGCGTAGTAGGTCAGCCATTTCTCTCGCACAGACTGGCGGATTTGCTCGGTATTCACGGGTAAATAAGTTCAAGTTTTGAGTTTTGAGTTTTGAGTGATGAGTTGCGACCAAACTCATCACTCAAAACTTATCACTCATCACTTTTCTTTAGACCATCATCAGATCTAATTCTTCTTCTGACCGCACAGGTGGCTTGGCGGGGTTGAGGTAGAAGTCAGACAAGAGCGAGAATAATTCGCGATCGGGTGTGTCGTTGGGCACTACACCTTCAGGACGCGCCAGAATTTGGTCAGCAATATTGAGGTAGTAGTCGCACACATAGTTGAGCGACGGATCGGTTTCCGCCATTTCAAACAGCGTCTTGCCTTTCACCCGCGAGACGCGAATGTCTTCAATCAGCGGCAAAATTTCCAGCACGGGCATGGGCACCGTTTCAATATACTTGTCGATCAAGTCACGCTTAGAGGTGCGGTTGCCGATGAGTCCACCAAGCCGTAGAGGATGGGTACGAGCTTTCTCACGGACGGAAGCTGCAATCCGATTCGCGGCAAACAGAGCATCAAAGCCGTTGTCGGTGACAATCATGCAGTAGTCGGCGTAGTTGAGGGGAGCCGCAAAGCCACCGCACACTACGTCACCCAGCACATCAAACAAAATGACATCATATTCGTCGAAGGCGTTGAGTTCTTTCAGCAGCTTGACGGTTTCACCCACGACGTAGCCACCGCAGCCTGCACCGGCTGGCGGACCACCTGCTTCCACGCAGTCCACACCACCGTAGCCTTTGTAGATCACATCTTCAGACCACACATCTTCGTAGTGATAGTCCTTTTCTTGCAGCGTGTCGATGATGGTGGGAATGAGAAAGCCAGTCAGCGTAAAGGTGCTGTCATGTTTGGGGTCGCAACCAATTTGCAAGACTTTTTTGCCACGACGCGCCAGTGCGACTGAGATGTTGCAGCTTGTCGTAGATTTGCCAATGCCGCCTTTGCCGTAAACTGCGAGTTTCACTCTAGTTAGTCTCCTAATCGTGTCGTGGTCGATCGCCGCTGGGTCGATGAGGTCATTATTGAGCAACTCGATCGCAAAGGAAAGGGCTACCAACAATGAACAGGGCAATAAAACAGAGTCCCAATTGTTCTGAAACTGCCCACGCCTTACGAAGAATCATAAACGCCTGCCAGTGCTCAAAACTGCGCCTTAATCAGTTTTAATATCCGGCTTTTATAAAAAGCGGAATGAAAGACAACAAATCTAGAATGGTTGAAATGTCCTGGCGAGAGGCAATTTAGAGCGATCGCCCCACCACCACACGCCCATTCACCGCTCCCATAGCCGCCTAGAAGGGATCAGCAATGCCGTAAGCCTTACTGAAAGGCGATCGCAACACTGAAACCCAGGCAATCATCCATTGATTGCGGCTGACTCTCTGCTATTTGACCGCAGCAAACCGCTTTTTTATTAAAAATAGTGACAACTTGCGAAACTGTATCCTTTTCGTAACAGTTGCACGGAAAGTCTTAGATCCCCGACTTCTGATGGAAGCGAGGCGATCGACATCACCTCGCCCTAGAAGTCGGGGATCTGTTGCGTACAACAGTTGCCTGGAAAGTCTTAGATCCCCGACTTCTGATGGAATCGAAGCACGATCGACATCACCTCACCCTAGAAGTCAGGGATCTGGTGCGTACAGATGCGTTACTGCTTCACATACACACGTAGCAGTTGGGAGGGATTTTGAGGATTATAAAGCAGTATGTTC
>JBGTJW010000714.1:0-3836 GCA_041744955.1 Stenomitos sp.
CGGTACGCGATACTTGAGCATGTGATAAACAATCCGGGCAAATTCACCCACATCACCCTCAAAGTTGTTCTCCATGGTGAACACGCTGTGGTTTCCCTTGTGGGCGATCACTACTCGCGAAGCGGAGTTGCTGAGGATGGAGTTGGTTTTAGCGGCAAAGAACCCACAAAATGCCCAAGCAGCAGGGGTGGCAATTAAATAAAACATGGTTGCTGCCAGTCCGGTAGCAATCCATTTAGTTAAAAGACTACGCATAGTGCAAGGATGACAGATGGGGTGTCAGGAAAGGCTCTATTCCCTTTAAGTCGGTTGTTTACCTAAATAGAATCCTCAATCTTAAGGGGAGATTGGAAAATTTGCAGACGAACTTCAGGACTAAAAAATGAGCGATTCTTGATGGGCGCTTTCTAAAGTGAGGTCAACCAACGCTAAATCTCCTTCCAGTTCACGGTTAAAAACGAGCGCAATGGAATGCAGAGCCGCCTAACAACTAATAGGCGGAAAAATTCCGCCTAAGATCCCAAAATGGGTAGATAGGCAGAACGATTCAGCCTAAGATCCCAAATCACTACTTATGCTGATTATTTCCGCATAATACGCCGTTTAAGTTGATTCGCGAGCATCTTTCCGCCTATTTTCAGATCCCTTATACGGATAAGCAAACGTACTATTGGATACGCAGTACATCTACTTATCTCTATGCAGCCACCTCCCAAGAAATTGCTGGATCAGGTGCGGGATGCAATTCGTCTCAAGCTCACGCCAACACACCGGTCGTGAGCCTCACCTGACTGTCAGTCGGAGCAGCAAAAAACACTGCCAAACGAGCAGAGCTTGCCTCTTGGGGTGTCAAAGCAAGCTGAAAGACGTCGGGCGAACACCTTGGTTAGTTGCACCCCGGAGCAACGAAGCCACGAAGGTATCGGGCTTGCAGGCGTTGCAAACAGGCAGAATGGCCTCTGTACTACCCCTTTTCCAGCCATTTGTGTCCAAGTCTAGTCCAAGTCTACTAGTACACCCTTCAAAACCGCTTTCTGTTGGACCAACTCACTGCCCCCTTTCTCTCGACGATCGTGTGCCGCTCTCAGTCAATCACGCTCCCAGGGGGGTACACATGATGAGAGTGCACGTCTTCGGGGGTAAAACAGCCGCATGGTGAAAAAGCAGCAGAGCGCACCTAGTCGAGGAGCAGCGCTAAGGTAGAAGGTGAAGACGTGAGTGTCCCTGAGCCACTTTAGGTGGCTTGGCACAGACAAACAGCACAAGACCATTAGGCGAAGGTATGACAACCGCTCCGACAAGGAGACTACAAAGCTTAGTGGGGACGAAAAATCAGCCGTTTTAGCGTTTGTCACCTTCTTGTAAGCCTGTCTGTAGCACCTTCGCCAACAGCAGCCGTTGCTAAAACTAAGCCATACCCAACGACTTCAGTCAGTGGCAGCGGCAGCCTCAAGCAACGATCGCGCCGCTGTGGCAAGGGAACTTTCTCGTTATTCCGTGTACTCGTAGCTCTCGCCATCGCACACACTCACGTTCGATTGCAGGAGCGCGCCGCTGCCGACACCGCTGCCTGCACCAAAAACGCCCTTGAAGTCATAATGGCAATCGGCTCTACCATCATGATCGTGATCTCGACCGATTCTCCTGGGTTCAGCACATCCACTCCCAAAATGTCTTCTTCCCAGTCTTCTGAGGAGGGCGGCGAGGCATAGAATGCCTCCAGGACACGGCTGGTTTTATTCACTAGCGTAAAGGAAACGGACTCAGCCTGGGCCGGTGCGCTGGCGTACAGGGAGAGGGTTAATAGCGCGATCGCTGCTTGCAATGACAGCGGCCATGAACTTCTGCCCAGGGAGTGCCCAAGAATTGGAGGCGATCGGTTGTCCCTACTTTTGTTCTGGCACTGGAGTGACTGACGTTACGAGCAAGTTGGGATAACAGGGAAACGTGTCGGGTCCACAGACTGTTGAGAGCGTTTTACCCTGGAGTAACACGGAGGAGCCGACAGAGGACTGGATTAAGTCACCTTCAACATAAACGCGACCGACCGCAGTGGATTCAACAAAATAACCATAGGGCGGATGACCGCTGCCACCTAGATCGCTGTTGTGTGCTTGAAACTTGAGTACGCCCCGCACTGTGATGGTGCGAGCAAGATAGGTACTGAGATACCATTGTGCCCCCGCATAACTGAGCAAACCCGCAAAGAAGAAAATAGTCGCAGTGAGAACTAAAGAGGCAGTACGATTCATGGTTTAGCGTGACTCAGCGCTCGTCTATTCCTTGTTTTGTCAGCGACTCTGCACACTGCCAGTTAACGGTTGCAGGACTTGTGCTCACGGAGCGATCGTAACATTCTCTCTATGGCAAGATTTTGTTGCACACGATCATGGCACGCTGTGTTTTGGGGATAGCGATCAGTTTGCGGCGCGAGCAGACGGGCAAGGAGAAGAGAAAGGGGAAAAGCTGCTAAGTAGGAGTTTGAGGACTTGTGCGAGTTAGAGACGAGTTCAGAGTGGAAAGGACGATCTCACACTCAGTGACGCTGATGCTTGTCAGTACATGAGCGCTGACGTTGGCAGTTAAAGGTTCTCGATGAAACTTGGCTAAATCAACTGGAGGTTGGGTTCTTTTACGCAAAGGTACGTAAAGCGACATGGACTAGAGCCGACGTTCCGTCCTGCTGGCGAAGTTCCCAGAGACGATCCGGCGGAAAAGATCGATAGAAAGCTGTCTTCCCGACTCTGAGGTGATCGATGACTCCCCGATCAACGGGTAGTGCACTGTGTCCTTGAGTATCGCCTCGGCCATGCTTCTACCGACGAGCGTAGAGGGTTGATCCGGGCTGCCGTCGCCCACCATGCCGTCATACTCCCCGAGCCGATTGATAGGCTCGGGGAGTATGACGGCTCCAATGAAAAGCGCTGGGTCCGGTAGGCATGCCACCCCCCAAAAAACATCCTGAAAGCGCCAGCGCAAAAAGGGGAAAGGAAAGCCGTGTAAACATCTGGTCCCAGCGCTTTCCCCGGTAGGTTCTTGTCGCTTGACGTACCTTTGCGTGAAGGAACCCTCCCTGCCGTGTCCTGCTAACTTTATGTGGCTATCCATAACAGTTGTGACGTTCAGCGTCTTAAAGCACTGTGAGCGAACCGCAAGACATTGCAGAGTTAGTGTGGGAGCTGCGGCTGCGGCTGGGCTTAACTCAAGAGGAGTTGGTCGCCAAATGAGGAGTGACGTTTCCGAGGGTTAATGGCTGGGAAAACCGCCGCGCTAAACCGCCGCGTATGGCTAGGCATCGTTGACTGCTAGCGCATCATGCTGAAGTCTGTCATCTGGACGCTTCTGGATTTTTAGCCAGCTTGCCATCTTCCATGTAGAGAAGGCGATCGGCAACGTCGAGCACCCGATTGTCATGCGTTACCATCAAAATCGTGCAACCCTGTTCTTTGGCAAGTTTTTGCATTAAATCCACCACATCGCGTCCTGCTTGTTTATCTAACGCCGCAGTCGGTTCATCTGCTAACACGATTTTGGGATGGCTGACCAAGGCACGGGCCATCGCGACACGCTGTTTTTGTCCACCCGACAGTTTTTCAGGATAGTACTGACTGCGCGCCTCTAAGCCAACTAGCGTCAGGATTGCCACGGCGCGATCGCGCCTTTCTGCACGAGAAGCACTACCATGCATTTCTAAGCCCATCATCACGTTCTCTTGAGCGGTGAGACTGCTGTGCAAATTGTGCGCCTGAAAGATGTAGCCACAGGAGCGTCGCGCTTCCACTGCAACGCTTTTTGCTGCACCCACCAGTTCTGTATCCAAAATGCGGAGGCTACCG
>JBGTJW010000715.1:0-4236 GCA_041744955.1 Stenomitos sp.
TTTCAAATGGATGAATGCAATCTATGCTGTGTTGACCAGGGAAGTAAGTATCCCTTCAAGCGTTGTTAAGGCTCAGGTCAGCCAGTCATAAAATTGCTCAATAAGCGCATTCAGTGCAATCAGTGACTTTATAAAGCTTTAGATAGGGAATTATCGTCAAAACCGCTCTTAAAACGGAAGCGAAAAACTCTTACAAAAATATTTTCCTTGCCTGGAATCCTCCAATCGGATGAACCCCACTTAACCCATAGTATCAAAATATGTTTGAGAACGCACGTCCAATGTGAACTTTCAAAAAGCCGAGCGTCTGACAGTGGCTCGTGAAAGGCTAGTGAACCAAACGCAAGGCATCCGTGTGCTTGAAAAAGGTTATTTGAAAAGGTTTTCCATGTAACGAAAATCACGCTCAACCTCAGCCCAAAGAGAGCGATTGTGCGGATCGGTGCGAAGCGCTTTCTTTAGATAAATTCTGGCTTTGTCAAGCTGGCGCTCTTGAATAAGCTGCCGCCCCCACCGTTGGTAGGCGATCGCCTGCCACTGCTTCACCTCTATGTCGTGCGGAAGGCGACGGGCTAACCCTTCAATAAGGGCGATCGCCCGTGGAAACCGCTGCTCTTTTAGCAACTGCTGCAACTGCTGGTAGGAGTTGGTCTTAAGCTGCTGCTCCAGGGGAGACAAATTTGTGAATTGCAGGGGCGGCGGCTTGCGCGTAATGCGGATATCGCCAACCGTTGGGGCGACGGGTGCTTTTCCGGGTGCAGTCGCCTGACCCGTCTTTGGCACAGGCTCACCGCCACCCGTTTCAGACAGCAGCAACTTATAAGCTTCGGTTAGCTCAATAAACTTTTCTTTCGCTTGCTGATTTCCTGGATTGACATCTGGATGATATTGCCTTGCCAACCGTCGATAAGATGCTTTGATCTCATCAAACGATGCACCAGACTTTAGCCCTAAGATGCGATAACACTCTGCAAGGTTCATTAAGATGAAAAATGGCAGAATTACTAGATTCTGCCACTACTGAGAAAAAGGATGCAAACAGGAAGGGATTAGGAAGCGGACTCAATCACCCGATCGATCAAGCCATACTCTTTCGCTTCCTCCGCTGACATAAAGTAGTCACGATCCATGTCCTTCTCAATTTTCGGCAACTGCTGACCCGTGCGATCGGCATAGATCTGGTTAAGCTGCCGTCGGATACGGATAATTTCCCGCGCTTCAATTTCGATATCGGTTGCTTGCCCACGGGTGCCACCAGACGGCTGGTGAATCATGATCCGCGAATGGGGTAAGGCTAACCGTTTGCCTTTTGCGCCTGCTGCCAGCAAGAAAGAACCCATTGAAGCCGCTAGACCAACGCAGATCGTGACCACGTCGGACTTGATGTGCTGCATGGTGTCGTAAATCGCCATCCCTGCGGTGACAGAGCCACCCGGAGAGTTGATATACAGCACGATATCTTTACCTGGATCTTCAGAATCCAAGTAGAGCATGACAGCGACGATTTGATTCGCAATTTCGTCATCCACGTCTTTACCCAGGAAGATGATGCGTTCCCGATAAAGACGGTTGTAGATGTCAATCCACTGTGTATAGGGTTCTCCCGGCATACGGTAAGGAACCTTGGGAACACCAATTGGCATAAGAAGCTCCGTTGTTAGATAGTTTTGAGTTTTAAGTGATGAGTTTTGAGTTCAGTGCGGCAACTCGAAGCTCAAAACTTTAGAGGATGCCAGCAGGAAGCGGTACGGGGATGTCTTTTTCGCTTTCGAGGACACGATCGATCAGTCCGTATTCTTTTGCCTGTTCAGGAGACATATAGAGGAGCCGATCCATATCTTTGGCAATGCGTTCGATCGATTGTCCTGTGTTGTGGGACAAGATTTCAACCATCGTCGCTTTGTTCGCTAGAACTTCTTTGGCGCGAATTTGAATATCGGTCGCTTGCCCACGGGCATAGCTCTTGCTCTGATGCAGCACGATCGTGGCGTTTGGCAGGCTGACACGGAACCCCTTCGTGCCTGCGGAGAGCAACATCGCTGCCATACCCATCGCTGAACCGATGCAAATAGTTTGCACAGGCGGCTTGATATAGCGCATGGTGTCGCAGATAGCAAACGCTTCGGTTTCAAACCCGATCGGCTCGCCATCGTAGCGCGAGGTGCCTGTGGAGTTGATGTAGATTTTGATCGGCTTCTCGGGATCTTCGTACTGAAGATAGAGCAGTTCTGCCACAATCAACTCAGTCACAGCAGGCACTAGCGGCATTCCCAGGTAAACAATCCGCTCTTTCAGCAGCAAGGAGGGCAAATCGGGCGGCGGTGTGCGATAGAAGGAATCACCACCACCATAGTAAGGAGACTGTGCGGCTTGAATGGATGAAGTCATAGCAGGGTTGCCTGGAACGTATTGCCTGAACGTGTGTCATCGGACGCATTGGCGCTGTCTTTACATACTAGCGTGACAGTTGGCACTGTGGAGCGGTGAGGGGGGAGGAGTGAGGAGTGAGGAGTGAGGAGTGAGGAGTGAGGAGTGAGGACTGGGGAGTGAGGAGGTAATAAGGTGAAGGGGTGAAGAGGTAATAAGGTGAAGGGGTGGAGGGTGAAGAGGGTTTCTTCCTGACCGAACCTCTGGCACTTCGCCTATTCTAGGTATTAACCAGGCGATCGCTGTTTGCCCTTTGCTTTACCAGGAGTTTTGCGCCATGAAAGTTGGTTTGCAGTCTGTTTTAAATGATGCGAATATCGATGCGGCTCAAGCAAGCAGTCAGCGTCAACTTTCGGTTTCGATCGCAGCGATTGCAGAACCGATGAGCCGTAGCATCCCGCTAAATCTTTGCCTGATCCTGGATCACAGTGGTTCGATGAGTGGACGATCGTTGGACACTGTGAAGCAGGCAGCAATCCGCATTGTTGATCGACTTTCACCCGGCGATCGTCTGACGCTGGTAGCGTTTGACCACAAAGCAAAGGTGCTGGTGCCGAATCAGGTCATCGACAACCCAGCCAGCGTGAAGCTGCAAATTAACCAGCTCAAGGCAGGCGGTGGTACGGCGATCGATGAAGGCTTGCGGCTGGGTATAGAAGAATTGGCAAAAGGCAAGAAAGACACGGTTTCTCAAGCATTTTTGCTGACCGATGGCGAGAATGAACATGGCGATAACGATCGCTGTCTGAAGCTGGCAAAGCTGGCAACCGATTATAATCTGACGCTGAATACGCTGGGCTTTAGCGATCGCTGGAATCAGGATGTACTGGAAAAAATTGCGGATGCAGGCGGCGGTACGCTGTCGTTTATCGAATATCCAGAGCAGGCTGTGGCGGAGTTCGATCGCCTCTTTACCCGAATGCAGTCTGTGGGGTTAACGAATGCCCATCTGCTGTTGACTCTAGCGCCCGACGTGCGGTTGGCAGAGATGAAGCCGATCGCGCAGGTGGCACCGGACACCATTGAATTAACGGTGCAGCAAGAAACCGGGAAATACCTTGTGCGTCTGGGCGATTTGATGGTGGATGCGCCTAGAGTGGTGCTGGCAAATCTCTATATTGGTAAATTGCTGACAGGCGAACAGCCGATCGCCCACGTTCAAATTCGTTACGACGATCCTGCCGACAGTAAAGAAGGCTTACTCTCTGAGACGCTTACCATTACTGCTAATGCCCTCTCACCCTACCAACCAGCGATTAATGCTGATGTGCAGCAGCATATTCTGGCGCTGGCAAAATATCGACAGACGCAAATTGCCGAAACTAAGCTCCAGCAGGGCGATCGCGCAGGAGCCGCTACTATGTTGCAAACCGCTGCCAAAACTGCTTTGCAAATGGGCGATCAGGGCGCTGCCACAGTGCTACAAGTCAATGCCACCAAGCTTCAGGCAGGGGAAGAACTATCAGAGGGCGATCGTAAGAAGACCCGCATTGTTTCTAAAACAACGTTGCAATAGGCGATCGTGCTCAGTACTCAACATGATTCTTCTCTAGGAGAGACCAATATGGTTCAGCTTATTCAGGCAAGCAATCTGAATCTCGGTGATGTTAAAGAGCGCTTTCATCTGGAAGAGATTCGTGACAGTCAATTCTTTCCTGAATGGCAAGGCAATCTACCAGAGCTGTCTGAGGCTGAGCAACACTGGCTCGACCAGATTAAAGATAACTTCCTGAGCTTTGCCGACTATCCACTGCATGAAGAAATTATCAAGCTGAGTGTCCTGGCTCCGCTACTGTTTTTAGCAGGTTT
>JBGTJW010000716.1:0-7433 GCA_041744955.1 Stenomitos sp.
GTCTGTCAATGGCGCAACCCGCTGGCTGTTTGTCGGACCCTTCCAGATTCAACCGTCCGAACTGATCAAGCCATTCCTTGTCCTTCAAAGCGCACGCATCTTTGGGCAGTGGGATCGGTTAAAGCGTGGCACCCGTGTCCTGTGGCTGAGTATTTTCGGGCTGGTGCTGGTGGGTATTCTTCTACAGCCAAACCTCAGCACCACAGCGCTCTGCGGGATGTTGCTATGGTTTGTCGCGTTGGCGGCAGGGCTTCCGTATGCCTATATGAGTGGTACAGCACTTGCAGGCGTTGGTTTAGCGGTCATCAGCGTTAGTTTTAGAAGCTATCAGCGTCGCCGCATTTTGTCCTTCTTAAATCCCTGGGCGGATGCAACCGGGGATGGCTATCAGTTGGTGCAAAGTTTGCTGGCAGTTGGTTCTGGTGGGCATTGGGGCACAGGCTTTGGACTGTCGCAGCAAAAGCTATTTTATCTGCCGATTCAGTACACTGACTTCATCTTTGCGGTGTTTGCCGAGGAGTTTGGTTTTATTGGGGGTCTGCTGCTAATAGTGATGCTGCTTGCCTATGCCTCACTGGCGCTACGGGTTGCCATGAAGACACAAAACTCGGTGTATCGGCTGATTGCGATCGGCGTAATGGTGTTGATGGTTGGGCAATCACTGCTAAATATCGGTGTGGCAACAGGGGCACTGCCCACGACGGGCTTGCCGTTACCCTTGTTTAGCTATGGCGGTAGCTCAATGATTTCTAGCCTGGTGTCAGCAGGTCTACTGATTCGGGTCGCACGCGAAAGCAACGAAGCGAAAGTGGTACGCCTCGACGATCGCCGCCAACCCAAAGCAGTGAAGGGGCGATCGGTATCGCCAAAAGCTACTTAAAGGTCTTTCCCCACTAGATCCCTGAGATCCCCGGCTTCTGCAACAGTTTAGCCAGTCCAGCCGCAGAGCAAAGAAGTCGGGGATCTGTCTCTTCTCATCCCTTCACCATCGCAGGCTCACGCACCGACATTTGCGTTACCGCTGGTTCTAAGGCAGTGCTGTAGACTTCGCAGGAGTTGTTCGGGCTTTCGATCAGTTTGATTTTGTGCAACTGTGCGCCAATGTCGCGGATCGGTTGCTCTAGCAGTGCGCGGATATGCACTGCAATATGCTCGGCAGTCGGCACGACTTCAGCGAAGTAAGGAATGTCTTTGTTCAAAAAGGTGTGATCAAACGGTTCCACTACGTAATCATCGACCGCTTTTTGAAACGCAACGAGGTCGGCAATCATGCCGGTGCGGGGATCGATTTCGCCCTTGATGGTGACTTCCAGATGGTAGTTGTGCCCATGCCCGTTGGGACGAGCGCACTTGCCATAGATCTCGCAGTTTTTTTCGTAGCTGAGGTCAGGACGTGCCAGCCGATGAGCGGCGCTGAAGTGAGTGCTGAGGGTGAGATAGGCTTCCATATTGTTTCCGTAGTAGTCTGCCCAAAGTTCGGGGTGTTCAAAAAGCTGAATGTGGACGATCGGCAAGTGAGGAGACAACCGTTGCCAGATGGTTCGGGCGATCGCCTCTGTTGTTGGCAGCGTTTCCTGAAACTCCGCCCAGGCATCGTTGAGGTAGGAAAAATCCAACTGGCTGGTTACTTCTTTCTTGATGACCTGCTTTACGTCAGACAGGTTCAACACCATGCCGTATTCATCTAGTTCGCCTGCCATCGAGACGTAGAGGACGTAGTTGTGTCCATGACCGGGCGAACGGGCACAGGCACCAAACCGCTCAAAATTCTCAGCCTCACTCAGTTCTGGTAGCCAATAACGATGACTGGCAGAAAACTGGGCACGGCGATCGATAATGCATTTCATAGGCAGAGGAGAAGGATGGAAAGTCTGTTAAGTTCCGTTAACCACACTCTTTTCAGGATAAACCATTCGCTCAAGGTAAAGACTGGTTACTCGTTACTCGACAGAGCGATCGAGCCAAACACATCACAGTCGGAACCCAGTCGTCTCTCGACCGTCCCTAACTTTGGGTGTCAACCAAATCCGGCACAATGGTTCAGAACGCTTTTTACCTGATTGATGCATGAATTGGTTGCTTAACGGAATTCAGACAACCCTTGCCGAACTGCTGCGGCTCTTTGCTGCACCTCTATTTGAGGTCGGCAACAATCGGTATTCGCTCAGTTTGATTGTGACGCTGGTGGTGATCAGTGCGGCGGTCTTTTGGGTGTCGCGTGCCGTCAGCAATCTGATCAATCGACGGCTGTTGGTACGGTTAGGGTTCGATCGCGGGAGTCGTGCTGTCGTTACCAGTGTTCTCCGCTATCTGCTGACCGCGATCGGCTTTGTCATCGTGCTGCAAACGGCAGGCGTAAACCTGAGTTCGCTGACCCTTTTTGCAGGTGTCCTGGGTATTGGTTTGGGCTTTGGGCTGCAAAACCTTGCCAGCAACTTTGTCAGCGGGCTGACACTACTCGTCGAGCAACCGATTCGCGTGGGCGACTTTATTGAAATCGATAACCTGCTGGGTACGGTCGAAAGCATTTCGATTCGATCGACCACGGTACGCACCCTGGATGGCGTGTTTGTCATCGTGCCCAACATCCGCTTTGTCGAAAACAACATCATCAACTGGAGCTACCATGATCCACGCTGTCGCCTCCACCTTCCCGTGGGCGTAGCCTACGGCAGCGACACGCTCCTTGTCACCGAGGCACTCCTAGCCGCCGCACGCAAAGAGCCGAAAGTGCTAACCGATCCATCACCCCGCGTCTGGTTCAAACGCTTTGGTGATAGCGCACTGGACTTTGAATTACTGGTTTGGATCAATCAACCCACTGAAATTGAGCCGATTAAAAGCTCACTCTATTTCACGATCGATCGGGAACTGCGTCAGCGCAGCATCGAAATACCCTTTCCCCAGCAAGATCTCAACATTCGCAATGTTGAACAACTAGCACACCTGTTGCAGCGAGACGGTGCGATGGACGGTAACGGCAAACAGGCAGAAAAGGATTCGCTTAGCAGCCGCAAACCGACCCCCAAAGCACCTAACAATTTGACCCTGCGCGATATGCTGCGACGAATTTCCTACTTCGAGCAATGCAATGATGAAGAACTCTTGCAGTTGATTGAATACGGCTATCGGCAACTCTTTCCCGCCGACCAGCTTGTTTGTGAAGAAGCCACCCCGGGCGAGTCGTTCTACATCATCCTCAATGGTTCGGTCGAAATCTTTTCTAAACGAGCCGAGCAGTATATCGCCACGCTGAACAAAGGCGAATTCTTTGGCGAAATGTCGCTGCTCATGGGTATCCCGCGATCGGCAAGCGTTAGAACTCTCGAAGACACCGTTCTCTTTGTCATCGAGCGCAACGATCTACAAACACTCCTTCAAGACCATCGCGGGCTTGCTGACCAGATTACTCACAAGCTGATGGAGCGCCAGCAAACCTTGCGTGAAATGGGCATCCTGTCTGAGTTCTCTGAAGAAACCCCATTCAACAAAGTTCGCAAACGCCTACAAACGCTGTTTGGGATTTAGGGAGTAAGGAGTGGGAAACGGTAGTAATGGGTTAAGTTTTAGTCAAGCTCAGATCTGGCAGTATCATTAGAGTTGTGCCGTATAGGCTGCTGAATTGCCCTCAAATGTATGAGTAATTTGCAAGAGATTGAACGCGCCGTCAGTCAATTATCTGCGGAGGAACTTGCCGCTTTCCGAGTCTGGTTTGCAGAGTTCGATGCAGAGCTATGGGATCAGCAGTTTGAAGAAGATGTCGCAGCAGGTCGGCTCAATGGGCTAGCTGAACAGGCACTGCAACAGTTGCGAGACGGACGTTGTACTGACTTGTGAGATACCGCGCAACCCCTGATTTTTGGTATCACTATAGACAGTTACCGGACGAGATTCAAGCATTGGCTAATCGGTGCTATGAGTTACTCAAGGAAAATCCTCGGTATCCATCATTGCATTTCAAGAAGGTGGGACAGTTCTGGTCAGTACGAATCGGCATCCACTATCGCGCCCTGGCAGTAGAGGAAGACGTTGACATCGCATGGTTTTGGATTGGAACCCATGCACAGTACGATCAATTATTACGGGGTGAGTAATTGTACGCCATGCGGCGACGAATTTTGGGAGTAGAGACTGTCTCTGTGCCTCTGCGGTAAAAAGTGGGTGCTGCCTTCTCTACTGAAATTCCTCAAAGAGGGAAACAAGCATCACATTTGAGAACAAAAAGCCTTCGGGATCAGTTAGTTGCAGTTGTCCCGTATCGGGTAGCTCTGTTAGAGCAGGTGCGATCGCCCCATTCGGGTCAGAACAAACCACCACCCAACCTTCCTGATGAAACGGCTGTAAACACGTCCAAACCCGCTGCATTGGCTCTCTGCCAAATTTCTCTGTTAGTGCCGCAAGACTCAAGCCTTCCGCCAACCGCAAACCCAGCATCAGCGTATCGAGAAGAAGGTCAGAGGAGGTCTGTAGCTGGCTTCCGCTTTGCAGTGGGATGAGTATTGAGGCTTGAGGCGATTCATCCTTTTGCCTTTTGCCTTTTGCCTTTTGCCTTTTCCCCACCCACTCATAGTATTCTCGCGTCTTGCGCGGACGGGAAAAGCGATCGCCCTCTACATAGCTCGTCGCGCCCATCCCAAAGCCATAGAACGATCGGTTCTCCCAGTACACGCGATTATGGCGGCACTGGTAGCCCGCTTTGGCATAATTAGAGATTTCGTAATGGTCGTAGCCTGCTGCTGTGAGTAACCGTTGCGCGGTGCGGTACATCTCAGCCGTGGTTTCATCGGACGGTAGGGGCTGCATTCCCGGTTTGTACTGCTTCCCAAAGGCGGTGATGGGTTCGATCGTGAGGTCATAACAGGAGAGATGAGTGGGCGCAAGGGCGATCGCGGTTTCTAAGGAGGCTTGCCAATCCGCCAACGTTTGGTGCGGCAAACCAGAGATTAAGTCCAGACTGAAATTCTCAAAGCCTACCTGCTGCACCCACTCCACAGCCTGGTACACCTCAGCGACGGTGTGCGATCGACCACAGGCTTGCAACAGTTCCGGCTGAAATGCCTGCACGCCAATACTCACCCGATTTACGCCTGCCGCTCGATAGCCTTGCACTTGCGCTAGGTCAAACGTGCCGGGATCAATCTCCATCGAGATTTCAGCATCCGCAGCAATGCCAAACTGTTGGCTGAGCGTGTCAAGAAGCTGGCTCAGTTGCTCAACGGATAGCAACGAGGGTGTACCACCACCAAAGAAAATCGTTTGAAGCGGTTTGCCGAAGGACGCAGTGCCACGAATTTCCTGGCATAGAATTTCAACATAGCAGGCGATCGTACCAAAGGCGCTGCTTTGCAACGCCTCCGGTTGCAGCTCATTGGTTCGCGCTACGGGTGGTCGATCGCCGACGATCGAAACGGCAAAATCACAGTAGTAGCAACGCCGCCGACAAAAGGGAATGTGGAGGTAAGCCGCTTCCGGTAAAGCGGAAAGGTTAATTGTTTCCTTAGAGTCTGCCGCAGACAAAAGCATTGCTGGTACGAAGAGTATAATGAAGCCATGCCGCCTGACTGCCACGCCAGTTGAATGACCGCATTCTCTTGAATTGCGGAATTCTCTAGGCTGTTGACCCGACTGCGCTTACTGGCTCGACATCCAGATCGGTTATTCCTTACCCCTCTCAAAGGTTTGGAATTAGTCCCCCAACCAACCTGAGCTTATGCTTGACGCTATCATCATTCTTTCATTTATCCTAGCAGGGGCGGGGATCGGGTTTAACGGCATTCAAGAGCTGCCGGTGAGTGCCTTACAGCAAGTGACGAACGAAAGCGCTTTGCGTTGGGTAACGGCTGGTTTTGGTGCGTTAATCGGTTTTGCGATCGGCTTGGTTGTGCAAACAATGTATCGGCGCTTCGAGCGACGGTTTCGTGCCTTGCCAGCCGATGTCCTTTTGAGCCGTGCTGTGGGTCTAGTTATTGGGCTGCTGGTAGCAAACTTAATGCTGGCACCGATTTTTCTACTGCCGATTCCACCTGAGTTCTCTTTTCTCAAGCCTCTGGCAGCCGTACTGGGCAGCATTCTCTTCTCCTTTTCGGGGATCACGCTGGCAGATACCCACGGTCGTGCCTTGCTGCGGTTGATCAATCCAAACACGGTAGAAACAACCCTGTTGGCAGAAGGAACATTCAAGCCAGCATCGACGAAAGTGCTGGATACAAGCTGCATTATCGACGGTCGCATTGAAGAATTGCTAAACACAGGGTTTGTGGAAGGGCAAATTCTGGTGCCTCAGTTTGTGCTAGCAGAGCTACAGCAGGTTGCCGATGCCTCTAGCGACATCAAGCGAGTGCGTGGTCGTCGTGGATTGGATATCCTCAATCGGATGAAGGAAGCTTACCCCGATCGCATCATCATCCATTCTGCTGATTACGACGATGTGCCCACAGTCGATGCCAAGCTAGTGCGTCTGGTGCAAGAAATCAACGGCACTCTGCTGACCAACGACTACAACTTGAATAAAGTAGCAACGGTGCAACAAGTGCCCGTCCTTAACATCAACGACCTGACCCAAGCCGTCCGTCCGTCCTACCTTCCTGGTGACAGTCTCGACCTGAAGATCCTGAAGGAAGGGAAGGAGCCGACTCAAGGCGTGGGCTATTTAGACGATGGCACGATGGTGGTCGTTGAAGAAGGTCGCAGCTCTGTGGGTGGCGAACTACAGGTGATTGTCACTAGCGCTCTGCAAACATCGGCAGGACGGATGATCTTCGCTCGACCGAAGGCATCCATGCTGGCATCCTAAACGCTTGTTTCAATGCCACGATCGCGCCAAAAGCCCTGCACTCTCTGCACTCACACTTCTCCCACTCTCTACCGCATTCAACACGACGCAGTGGGAGCATGCGTTTTCGTATGTCCAGAATGTTGGACATACGTTAGCCAGAACAATCCCTTTTACGTCTACGGCGGCACCTGGAAAGCGAAAAAAAGGGCTAGGCAGGCAATCCACTTAAAATCTGGCTATCTTCACCGACGATCTTAAAAGTCAGTCAAGTTTGTTTGCTTCATTGCATTACTGAAGAACGACTTCTCGCAACTGCTTCAATATGCCAAGAACGGCATATAAATCATTACCTGGGTTCGCCAGTGAAAACAGCCGAGACAAGCCGTAGTGAGGAGTAGTACGTTTGACGAGTTTGATGAATTGAACTTCGGTTCCATTGAGCACCAAGCCAAAAATCGGCTTTTCACTATCGGGACTGGACAGCATATGAAAGAGTGCTTGCGGTAATGCTTCCCGCACGTTTAATTGACTACGCTTTGCTTCAATCACGATCGCCCACAAACGCTGATGCAAGATCAAAACATCAATCTTGCCGCGAATGATTTCATCATCGTTTTCAAGGGCAATTTCGACAGGCTTTTCGGCTTCTGGTGTGAAC
>JBGTJW010000717.1:0-4521 GCA_041744955.1 Stenomitos sp.
ATTACAACCTGGCAGAACTCGCTCGCCTCCGGCTTCGTTATTGTCGTTTTCCGGGTGCGCGCGACATTCAGGCAGACCTGGAGAAGGTGCTGCAACAATGGAACCTGACTGACGACACTCTCAATGCTAAGACTCGTCAAATTCATGCTGCCGCCCAAGTGTATAAAGGGCGGGGGAGTAAGCGGGATGATTGGAGTTAAGTGTGAGCGGTTGTCTCAGTAATGTTATGGGTACGCACGCCTGGCGGTTGTGCGCTGTCTGCTGCTCATTCCTAATGCGCCCTCGTGGCTTCTCCCCGTTACTTGCGTCTGCCTGGTGGGGCTGACCGCTAATTGTTCACTGCCTCTTTGCTTAACGGTTCCTGGCGGGATAACTCTTTGGTAATCGCCGCTCTCTGCGTAGCAGGAACACTTGGTTCTACCGCTTGGCTAGGACTGTTGGTCAGGTTCGTAGGGGTTGAGTCGCTACTGTCAGCAGAGGCTTGAGCGATCGGCGTGAGGATTTGTGCCAACTGAGCCTGCTGCTGAAGCTGTTGCGACGACGACACCAGACCGCTCAAGTTATTAACCAGATTCCGCAGGTTAAGGCGAAACGTTGGATCACCCGTTAGTTCATCCATGTCAGACGTGATTTTTTGCACGTTTTGGAATGTGGCTCTGGCAGAGTCGAGCGTTTGTTGAAGCACCGTCAGATTGGAGGGGCTGTTGAGAGCAGTAGACACATCGCGTAGGTTAGCAGTGGCTTGAGCCGAATTAGCAGACAGGATTTCTAGATTTCGTAGTATCTGCCCCTGCTGCACCTGGCTAACGATCGGATTCAGACTCGTTACCGTTGTCCGAAGCTGCGCCGTAATCGCATTAATGTTATCTAACGTGCTGACTAGATTTGAGCGGTTGGTTGTCAGCAGCCCATTGACCTGATCGGCAGTAAGACCCAGCTTTGTAACCGTACGATCGACATTGCGCGTCGACGTTGACAGTGTCGAGACCTGCTGCTTCACAATGGTTGCAACGCCCCTGAACTCTCGGCTCAAGGCGGCAATTTCGGCGGTGGCTCGAGCGCTGTTTTTGGTGAGAGCTTGCACATCTGCCACAAACGCAGGATTACTGTAAGCGTTGGCAAACATCATTGAGGAGCGAATCAATTCATCAACGCTGACCCCCACTCGACCCGATAAACGAGCCTGGTCACAGAGAATCAGTGCGGTATTACATTGAGCATCCAGCGGTTTTGCGTCTACCTCAGCAGTCAATTGCCTGCGGGGTGTAATGTCGATCGACGTGCTGCCCAATAGACCAGACTGGTTTGCCTCGACCGTCACATCACTAGGAATAAGTAGATCCGCTGGAGCAATCTCTACCTCAACTTCGACCCCATTGGGTCCAGGTCGCGTTTTGCTAATCTTGCCCACTGCCACGCCACGATAACGGACAACCGTGCCCACTTCCATCCCAGCAACATTGGCAAAATCGATGAGTACTTTATAGCCACGATTGCCCACGCTGATACCCCGCACCCAGAAGATTAAGCCAACAAAGAGACCCAATCCTGCAAGGATAAATAAGCCAACAGAGCCTTCCCGAACGGTTCGCGATCGCATAACGAGTCCTCACTAAGTAGGGAAACATGGGAGAAAGAGTAACTCTAGACCGAGCCTACAGCCTGCAAAAGCCAGCTCAACCAATCATTTCCCTTTTCTCATTTCCCCTTTTTCTTCTACCTTCTGCCTTCTACCTTCTACCTTTTGCCTTCTGCCTTCTACCTTCTTCTGCCTTCTATTACCCAGCCGCCTGTATCGGTCCATCTATACTGCCACTAAAAAACTGACGAATGAGTGGATTGTCAGTCGTCCTCACCGCTTGCACATTGCCCTGCCATTGCACTCTGCCTTGATACAAAAAGACAACCCGATCAGCGGTGCGACGAATGGTACTCTCCTGGTGAGTCACCATAACATACGTGCTACATCCCTCTTCTATACATTGGAGCTGCCGCACGAGATCTTCAATCACGGTAGAAGCAACTGGATCAAGCCCTGCGGTCGGTTCGTCATAGAGCAGTACTTCTGGTGAATCTCTGGGGTTATCTGGGTTTGCCATGATGGCTCGTGCAAAACTAACCCGTTTTCGCATCCCGCCGGAAAGTTCGGACGGGTAGCGATCGCTGATATTTGCCAAGCCCACCATCTCCAACCGCTTGATGACCAACTCTCGAATCCGCCGTCGCGAGAGGCGAGAATGCTCGTACAGCAAAAAACCGACATTCTGATCCACCGTTAGCGAATCGAAAAGCGCTGCCTGCTGAAACACCATCCCAATACCGATCGGGTCTTGTGCATCTTCAATCAGCCCTTTACGGAGCTGCCCCTGCACGTAAATTTCGCCAGCATCCGGTGCAAGCAGACCAGCAATCAAGCGCAGAATCGTAGATTTACCTGTCCCCGAAGGACCAATGATGGCGACGGCTTCGCCACGGTAAATCGTCAGATCGACTGCATCCAGCACGACATTTTTGCCAAATGCCTTTGAAACTTGTTTTAGCTCAATCAGTGGTTCAGCCATTAGGATGCAAGCCAGACAATCCTTGGCAATCTAAGGCTGTAAATTGCTGATGCCCCATTAGTATCGGTGAAAGCTAAATGAGTCCAGATTAAGTAAGACATTCGACTTTAGCGCAGTTCAGGTAATTCAGAGTGTTCAGAGCACTGCCTTTAAGACTTTATCAGACAAAACTTATTGCCGGAGAGTAATCAATCAAGTATTGGCTATTATGTTAGCGCGTTGGTTAACCCTATGGCTTTAGCGCTTGCAGACGCAGCTACAGGGAGTGAAGGGTGGTTCACATGGCATCGTAACGCGATCGCGCTCACCCAGCCGATGCCAAACCGATGGAACCGTCAAACGAAACGAAGAGTCCATAACAGTCCATAGAAGGTAATGAAGTTACGCTATTCTGCTGCTAGGTACAGTGCCGCTTTCGCTTCATCGACCTGTTTTTTCTTCCCCATGCGTAATCAGCCATGACCATTGGTTTACTCAAACAGGCGCTCCATGTGCTGCGGCAGGAATCACGTCACCGTACGCCCAATCGTGTGAACCAATGGTTTAAATGGTTGGCTCCTGGTCTATTTGTGAAGCGCTGGCTGCTATTAAGCGCAAGCGGCGTACTGCTGACAACTCTGGGGTTTGCGGTCTGGCTCAAGCTAACGCCAGTTTTTTATACAACTCGGATTTTAGAGCAACTGCTTGACCAAATCACGGATGTGATTCCCAGCTACATTAGTGGTCCGCTGGCGATGCTGTTGGGCTTTTTGCTGGTCTGGTGGGGGCAGACGCGCACACTGGGGTCAATTACCGAAGTGCTGATGCCTGATGGTGACGAAGAGTTGATTGATGTCCTCTTAACGCATCGGCGCTTGCACCGTGGTCCGCGCATTGTCGTTGTCGGCGGAGGCACTGGGTTATCGAATTTGCTGCGGGGCTTGAAGCGCTATAGCGCTAATATTACGGCGATCGTGACTGTGGCAGATGATGGTGGTTCGTCTGGGCGGCTACGGCGCGAAATTGGCGTGCTGCCTCCAGGCGACATTCGCAACTGTCTGGCAGCGCTGGCAGACGAAGAAAAGCTGCTAACCGAGCTTTTTCAGTACCGCTTTAAGGCGGGTGATGGGCTGATGGGGCATAGCTTTGGCAATTTGTTCCTGACCGCAATGAGTGAGGTGACAGGTGATCTAGAGCAGGCGATCGCCGCGAGTTCGCGTGTGTTGGCAGTGCGTGGGCAAGTGCTGCCTGCCACCTTGAGCGATGTGCGGCTGTGGGCAGAGTTGGCAGATGGTCGCACCATTGAGGGCGAATCGAGCATTACCGAAGCGAATGGCGCGATCGTCAAGATCGGCTGCATCCCTGCGAATCCGCCTGCGTTGCCCAAAGCGCTGAAAGCCATTGAAGAAGCCGATTACATTATTATTGGTCCGGGTAGTTTATACACCAGCATTATTCCCAACCTACTAGTGCCAGAGATTACCGCCGCGATCGCCCAGCGTGATGTGCCCCGCATCTATGTCTGCAATATCATGACCCAGGAGGGTGAAACCCAGGGCTACAGCGTCGGTGACCATATTGGAGCGATCGATCAGGCGTGTGGTCAATCCCTGTTTGGAGCCGTACTGGTGCAAAAGAAGATCCCTTCCGCAAGGGCACACATTCGTTATGCTCAAGAAAACTCCAATCCTGTACCCCTCGATCGTGATGTCGTTGTCCGCATGGGTCGCCGTATCGTACTGGCAAACGTGATGGACGAAGACGAACAAACGGGACTCATCCGCCATGATCCCCAACAGCTAGCACGGGTGTTGCTGCGTTGGTACAGTCGGGTGGAGGGGCTTTAGAGGGCAGAGGGCAGGAGGCAGAAGGCAGAAGGCAGAAGGCAGAAGGCAAAAGGCAAAAGGCAAAAGGCAAAAGGCAAAAGGCAAAAGGCAAAAGGCAAAAGGCAAAAGGCAAAAGGCAAAAGGCAAAAGGCAAA
>JBGTJW010000718.1:0-3604 GCA_041744955.1 Stenomitos sp.
ACTCCTGTACAGCGTTTGCCGAAATTTCTGAAGTTGGTTGAAAATCATAAGGTCAATGGAATTTGTACTTCATTGACCTTACGGCAGTCGTTGGCTTTCATTGACTGCCTTCTTTCACTCAATTAGTCCAAACTCAAGTTACAAAGGAGTGCGTAGAGTTTCAAGCATAGAGTTCAGCTAGCAAGGAGTGTTTCCGCCTGGAAATGGCTAGCGGTGGTTATTAGTTTAATCCTGGTGAAACGACAAAACAGTTGGGGTGTTTTCTTAAATCGCTTCGCTCACCGCTTACAGCGTTCCGATCGAGTAAGTGCTAATGGTTGCAACCGCAGCTATACAGGTCAGTAAGCCAGAGCATTTATGGTCTGTGTAGAGGGATAGTGTTTGTATAGCCATGACTTTAGTCGCTGGAAGCGCTGCTCTCTCCCCACTTCTCGCACCCTTCCACCTGGGTAGAAGGACTGGGGCTGGGAGCAATGCATACCTTCATTCAACAACGCCATATTGGTAGCTCGTCTACAAAGATTGGGTTTGTGGGATGAATCAAACTGAACCCCCTCCCATGCTCATAAGTTGAGGAAATGGAAGGGGGCAGTAAAGTATTCATGCTAGCGATCGCTATCTTCGTTTCTGTTTTTTGAGCTTGCTATCGCTAATAAACTACCAAACATTTGCGTAATCAAGACCCTACTAGAATTCATTCTGCAATGGATTTACTCCCACCTCTCTTGAGCACAGCCATAATCACATAGTAGTAAATGGTAAACATGACGCTCACAAAGATTTGGCTGCCCCAAGAGTCATGCCAAAAGTCAAACCAATATTTTTCCCAATACACAGCCGCGTAGGTTACTAACATAATGCGGGGGATATTCGAGACCAGCGCAAGCATTGCGCCAATGACCATGAGCGCCATAACTTTTAGTCCGCTTTGCTTGAGAAACAGTCCTAAAACTAAGCTGGCAACAATCATTGTCATTGCCATATCAAAGCCATTGCAGCCCCACCCCACCTCAACAGAACCGCCAGGTAAGGAAATGAAAATGCCATCGACTGTTGCAGGCTGACCGATCGCTCTCAAAGCAGCACTACCTGCCCACGCCATAAAGCGTTCAAGCAGATCTGGTTCGGTAAACGATCGCCAGATTGCTCTCGAAATTTCAGCGGGTTTGGGAAGTAACCCCAGGCAGATGAGAAAGGTCGGTACAGGATGCGTGCTAAAAAACCTCATTCCCCAGGCGCTACAGGCAATACCAACTAGAATAATGGTACAAACCATTGCCATGATGAGCGCTGAAACCATTGCCTGAGACCAGGTGGCAATCAGACAAATTGGAAACAGCAGCACTCCACTAAGAATGAAAATGTGCCCCAACAATTGGTCTTCTTCGGGTGCAGTCAGCGTTTTGAAAAGCTGACGCTGGTTCCAAAGCTGGTACGCTCCCAGGCTCATGGCTGCAAGTTGCAACATTCCGGATGAAGACCCTTTGAAAGACCGAAAGATCAGCATTCCAGACCAAAAAGACAAGTAGCCTAGAACAACCACTAACCCAAGCAAAACAATACGGTTATGGGTTGTTTTCAATCCTGTTTGCAGGAGCTGCCCAGCAACCTGTCTCACTTTTTGTCGTTTCATCAGAATCTAGCCTTTGCGTGGGTGCATGCCATAACGACCAAGACTAATAAGAGCAAGTCCAACCACTACAAGATTGCCAACGATCGCGGTTCCAGTTTTAAACACACTTGTTTGAGCACCTTGCTTCAGTGAAACAACGCGGGTGTCTACTAATTTAGACGCTTGTTGAAGCTGATCTGGCGTAACTTTACCTGCTGCATTAGGGTCATCTTTTGCTGTTTCAATCTGCTTTTGAACCTGAGCCGCCTGGGTGTTGATATTTTTGACAGCTATGCCGTGTAACACCATGCTGTCGCGGACAACCGCAACGCAAGACAGTAGAAAGACAACGCCAAGAACAAGGCTGACTAACGCGAGTTGCTTACGAAATTGACGTGCTTCTAGGCTGCCATAGGTGAGAAGCGCCGCCCCAAAGAGGAGAATGATGCTGCGATCGCTCATTTGCTGAAGAACGCTCACGCGCCACTCAACACTACCCAGTGATGGTGGTAACGCGAGAATCACCATATCCACAATAAAACCTGCAATGCAGGCAATGCCAACAATGCGGCATAAGGGCTTGGCAGAATAAGGACTGGCAAATTGCTGAACAGAAGTAGTAGCCATAGTTACGGTAAATGATTGCTGCTGAAATAAAAGTGGTGATAGATAATTACTAACCATTACTCTGTCTGGTTAGAGTATCCGGGCACTTAGTATGATGAGGTTGTAAAGCTTTTAAAGAACTGGCAGACAAATAAGGGCGTTGCAGAATGGAGGTATGAATTAGGGAAAATTTTTATGCAATGTCCTGAATGCGGCTCCACTTCTATCCGTAAGAATGGGAAGTAAAGAGGTAAGTAAAAGCACCTTTGTGTTGCTTGTGGTCGTCAGTTTATTGACCGCTACGCGCCGCCAAAAGGATACCCAGATGAGTGCAAGCGAGAATGCCTCAAACTGTCTGTTAATGGTTCAGGGTTTCTCGCGATCGAACGGGTGAAGGGAGTGCATCACACAACGTTGACCGATTGGGTTGAGCCAGTGGGGCAACAGTTGCCGGATGCCGCTGACCCTGAAACCATGCCTGAAGTTGGCGCACTGGATGAGCTAGAAACGTTTGTCGGCTCAAAAAACAACATCTGGCTGTGGACAGCCGTTGACCACTTCAAACGGGGAATTTTAGGCTGGGTGCTTGGAACCCATCGTCCCCAGACGTTTGAACCCTTATGGCATTGAGTCGGGCGATGGCATTGCTTCTTCTCTGTTACCGATGGTAATCGGGTCGATCCTCTATTGATCCCAGACGAAGATCGCATTGTCAGTAAAACCGACATGATTCGGGTGGAAGGAGAAAACACTCGCTTACAGCGGTTTTCAGACGAGTGCTACACAGCTAACGCCTCTGGATTCAGGCAAAACAGGCAATGCGTGTGGCACACACAAATGAAAACTGCTGTGAGACACAATCTGGCTCGACTGCATCGTAAGACGTTGTGTTCTTCAACGTCAGTGATCAGGCTAGGACACTCAGTGCGATTGCTACTGCATTATCTGAAATTTTGGGATGTCCCGGTGTCGGCATGATTCATACCTATATCCAGCAACGCATCGATCGTCGTGTTGACCTTATGCTTTTTGCTCTTCACCTGTTGCGGATTCACGTTACGTAAAACTTTCAGGAAACGCCTGCCTTGTAGTTACAGAGCCTGCTCCTTCGTTAGGTTTTCAGCGCGAATACGGGTTAAATCAAGTATCAACAAGGTGAGATTCTTGTCTTAGATAAGCCTGAATAAAGGGATCCAGCTCGCCGTTCATAACGTCTGTGATTGCTGTAGTCTCGAAGCCTGTACGCAAGTCTTTCACCATTTGGTAGGGGTGGAAAACATAGTTGCGGATCTGGTTGCCCCAGGCAGCTTCAACCATATCGCCACGAATGTCAGCGATTTCTTTGGCTTTTTGTTCCTGAGCAATAATGAGTAGCTTAGCTTTCAG
>JBGTJW010000719.1:0-9971 GCA_041744955.1 Stenomitos sp.
AGCGCGTTTGAGTCGTTGCTGAATCACATAGCGATGAGCACTTTCAATTTCACCTGAACCAATGGGTAAGTTTGCGGCAATCGCCCCTTTGTAGTCCAGTTGCTCTAAACGATTAGAGATGTACCGGTAGGCGCAGCGCACAGGTGCGGTTTTGTCAGGCACCGCGGCGGCTTCCAGGAAAGGACGCAATGCTTTGAGTACCGCCGCTACATGAGACTTGTTGCTGAATAATAGCGCTGGGAAGTATCGCAGAGATTACCTTTCCCTTCTCTATCTCGATTAAGCTACCTCTAAATAAAAGTTCCACAGCCCTGCTGCTGTTAGCATCAGTCGGTCATCAAACTCAGACACACGATTCCGATAAATCGCTGCTACTGCCTGGTAGCGCTTCATCCCTGCATGGGCATGCTCACACACCACCCGCTGTTTGCTAAATTCCTGGTTCTCCTGTTTTTGTGCCTCAGTTAATTCCTTGCCTTTCGGTTTCTTATGCGGCAGTCGAATGTTGACATACTCGTTCTGTAAGCCCTGAAACCCTAAATCGCCCTCAATGCTGACCGCAGCTGGAATGTGCTCCACGACCGCAGCTTCAGCCAATTGCTTTTTGTCATGAATCTTGCCGTCCCTGGCTTTCGTCAACAAGATGATGCGTTTTTTTCGCGTACTGCCTGTGATGTGCTTACGCGTGTGCCGCTTCTTCTTGCCTGAGTAGCAATCCTTCTGCTTCTGCGAGTCCTTTGGTCGTTGCACGGGTCGTTCTGTCCCATCCACAATCACTTCCTTGACATCCGGAAACCGCTCCAAAAACTGCTCCATACTCTCGATTTTGCGCTCGGGCAGTACCATCTTCTTGCCCAATGCCGTTTCCAATAGTCCTTGCAACCGATGCACCCAGCGATGGCTGCGTCCTCGCTCCAAGTCAAACAAAAAGCCGAGCACATCGAAGGTGGGGTAACACTTGAAGTAGAACAAGATGAAGAACAGTTTGGACTCCATACTGCTCAAACGGGCTTTCCTGCCTCCGCCTCTAGCGCGTTGGCGTGGTTTGGTCTCACGTTCTAGTTCCTCTTGATAGGCAGCCTCAAAGACTTCGCACAACTGGTCAAACGCTTTGCGATTGAGTCCGGTCAGTGACCTCAATAAGCGGTCATTCTCCAAGGCACGTTCAATATTGAGCATGGTCTTGTGCTAACTCAGAGCGGTGAGGTTAGTCTATCTTATATAGCAACAGGTCTATTTGAGATAGGAGAGACTCGAATCAAGTCTTGTCGTAAGTCTGGTTTTCTCAATTGAGATAAAGATGTTTTGCTGTCTCAATTGAACCAGATAAGTCTTAATCTGTGTCTCAACTTGAAACCAACTATCTTAAATGAGACGAGTGATTTTTGTCTCATCGTCTCAAGTGAGTCTTAGATTGAGTCTCAAATTAAGTCCGTTTGTCTCAAATAAGAGAGATGCGTCTCGTGCTACTTCAAGCTAGGGATGCAACAGACGATCGCTTTGTCCAAAGTGGGATCACAGCGATCGCGCTTAAAATCAGTATCATTTTTTAATAGTGAGACTCGGGATGAGTCTCATGTTTCCTCTTCCAGTCTTTAATTGAGATTGCAAATATCTTCTTTAAATATTTCGAGGCGGACGTTAGTTGGGCTGTGCCCCTCTCCCCTCTTCGCTCGTCACACCCAGTTGCAAGGCGTACAAATTCGCGTAGACTCCCTGCCGTTCGACCAGTTCAGCATGAGTGCCCTGTTCGACAATCTGCCCTTGCTGTACTACCAACACCTGATCGGCTTGGGTAACGGTGCTGAGACGATGGGCGATGACAAAGCTAGTGCGTCCTTTCAGCAGACGAGCGATCGCCTCTTGCACTAAGGCTTCCGTTCGCGTGTCAATGCTGCTCGTTGCCTCATCCAAAATCAAAATCTGAGGATCAATCAAAACGGCGCGAGCAATGCTCACCAACTGCCGCTGTCCCTGGCTGAGAGGCGCACCCCGTTCGCCTAGTTGCGTGGCATACCCCTGCGGGAGCGAGGTAATAAACTCATGCACATTTGCCAATTGGGCGGCAGTTTCGATCGCTGCGTGAGTGGCGTGAGGCGCGCCAAACGCAATATTTTCAGCAACCGTGCCGGTAAACAGAATGTTGTCTTGCAAGACAATACCAATTTGTCGGCGCAAACTTGCCTGCGTGACGCTGCGAACATCAAGACCATCAATTTTGACTGCGCCACCAGACACATCGTAGAAGCGGAGAATCAGGTTAATGAACGTGCTTTTGCCTGCACCTGTGGGACCCACCAGCGCGATCATTTGTCCTGGCTTGGCTTGAAGATTAACGTGATGGATCACCAGTTTTTCTGTCGTATAGCCAAAGGAAACCTGCTCAAAGGTGACTTCGCCTCGAATCGGCGGCATCTCGATCGCATCCGGTGCATCGTTCAGTTGGGATGGTTCATCCAGGAGTGAAAAGATGCGTTCCAACCCTGCAAAGGCTGATTGCGCCTGCGTGTAAAACTGGCTGAGAATTTGAATGGGGCGAAAAAACTGCTGCACGTAGAGCAAAAAGGCAGTCACCACACCGATCGTTGCCGCTCCGGTGACAGCCAGATAGCCGCCATAAGCCAGCACAGCAGCGGTTGCCAGGGTATTCAAAAAGTCGATCGACGGCAAAAAAGCTGCCGTAATCGCCACTGCCTGCACATTGGCATCGCGATTCGCGGCATTCAGCAGATCAAATTCTTCAATATTCATCTGCACGCGATTGAACGCTTGCGCCTCGCGGACGCTGCCGATATCTTCTTCGAGCTTGGCAGAAAGGTCGCCGATCGTCTGTCGCGTCACCCGAAAGCGAGAGCGTGCCCACCGTGCAAACAAGCCTGTGGTAAAAATCATCAGCGGCACAACGAGATTGCTCAACAAGCCAAGCTGTAGATTGATTGTCAGCATGGCGATGACAATGCCCACCAAACTAAAGGCGTTGCCCAGCATTTGCGCGATCGTTTGCCCAAACGCCTGATTCACAGTGTTGACATCATTCAGCAAGCGGCTCATCAAGTCTCCGGCTTCGCTGCGATCGAAAAAACCCAGCGGCAAACTCTGGATTTTCGTAAAAATATCCTGTCGCAACTGTGCTAGCAGTCGTTGCATAATCGAACCCACACGCCAGATCTGTCCCCGAATTGCCCACACGCCGAGGATATAGACCAGCCCCAACAGACTGAGCAGCAACAGCAACCCCGTGAGATTTTTCTGGGCAATTAAATGATCGATCGACCAGCCGAGTAAAAACGGTCCAATCACCTGCGTTGCCGCACCCAGCATCACCAGCGCGATCGCGATCGGTAGCTCTTTGCGGTAAGGCAATAGATACTGCAAAAAACGTCGCAGGGTTGGCAGTTCCTGGCTTGCCTTTTGCTCCGAAACCACAATGGGACTAATGCTCATGCCATGCCCTCGGTAAGATTGTGCAATTGTAGGGTGTGCTGTACGGGCAGCCTTAGAAGCAAGCCACAGTCGCAATCATCAGCAGTGAAGTCACCAAAGCGGTTACAACGATAGCTGTAAATTAAGCTGTACACGTCCTTGAGCAATCAATGACTGTAGCTGAATCACTTCTTAATTTATCGATTTGATCGATCCGTTCTTTACCTATCACTATTGGGCATATTCTGAACAGTGCAGTAGCATCACTGCAACACTGATTACGAGTTTTATTATGGTGCCGTTCTGCACGAAGCAGCCAGAGGGTTTGATTCTCTAGAGTGGTAGTCTTGGTAAAACGAAGCGAGAGCGGCAAAAGTTTAGCGTCTTGTCTTACTGCTGTTTAGTGCAAAAGGGTTGATCTGGGCAGGCGTGAGTCGATCGCAGAATGCGCCTGTGCGAATAGAGAGCAAACGTCATGACCAGGCAGACGCGACGACCGCAAAAACCAGATGGCAAAGCTGCTACGATACCGTTGCAGACAGTGGATGCTGCTCTCGAGGCGGCACTAGAAGCCAGGGTGCAGGAGCATACAGCCGCATTGCAGCAAGAAAAGGCACAGCTTCAAGCCGCTCTTCAGTCTCATCAGCAAAGCGAAGCCACCCTGCGGCAAGAAAATGTACAGCTTCGGGCTATGTTGCAGGCACAGCAGCAAAACGAAGCCACACTGCGCCAGCAGGCAGAGCAATTTAGAACTCTAGTCAACAATGTCCCTGGTGCCGTGTATCGGACTGCTACTGATGAGGATTGGACGATCGCCTTCATTAGCAATGCGATCGCTAAACTCACGGGCTATCCCGCAAGTGATTTCATTCAAAACCGGGCACAAAGTTTTGACAAAATTTGTCACCCAGACGATGTCGCACGGGTAAACCGCAAAATTCGGGCTGCCGTTGCCGCCAAGCAGCCGTTTGCTTTGGAATACCGCAACATTCGAGCCGATGGGCAGGTTGTGTGGGTGAGCGACCAGGGTCATGCGGTTTATGATGCCAAAGACAAAGAAGTTTGGCTGGATGGCGTTTTGCTAGACATTACCGCCTTAAAGCAAACGGAGGAGGCGCTGCGGCGAAGCGAAGAGCGGTTGAAACTGATTACCGACGCGCTACCTGTTTGCCTTTCGTATGTCGATCGCCACCAGTGTCTTCAGGTCGTCAACAAAACCTACGAAACCTGGTTTGGGCAACCGCAAGCAGATATGCTCGGCAAGCCACTGTCGGAGATTATTGGCGCAGAAGCGTATCAGTTAATTCAAGGCAAAATTGAACGTGCGCTGACCGGCGAAGCCACCACCTATGAAATGGAGTTGCCCTATCAATGGGGCGGTAGCCGCTATGTTCATGGTGTGCTGGTGCCTGATGTGGATGACCAGCAGCGTGTGTACGGCTACTATGCCTTGATTCTAGATACCACAGAGCAGCAGGCAATCTTGCGTGAGCGCAAACAAGCTGAAGATGCAGTCAAACAACAGGCAGAACGAGAGCGCTTACTCAACGCGATCGCCCAGCGGATTCGCGAGTCGTTGCAGCTAGAGGACATTCTCAACACGACCGTGCAGGAAGTCCGGTTACTACTGAACGCCGATCGTGCGTTGATCTACCGCTTTCAGCCCGACCAAACGGGTGTCATCAGCGTTGAATCGGTTGGCGACACGTGGCAGACGCTTCAAGGCGAAGTCATTCGTGACCCCCGTTTGACGATCGAGGCATTTAAGTGGCAGCAGCAGCAAGGACAAACCATCATTGCAGACATTCATGCTGCTGGGTTAGAGGGGTTTTACGTCGAGATTCTCGCGCAGCGGCAGGTACGAGCGAGTCTGATGCTGCCCATTACAGTCGGCGAACAGATCTGGGGCTTGCTGATCGTGCAACAATGCGTCGCACCGCGAGTCTGGCAGCCCTGGGAAGTTGATTTCCTCACGCAACTCGCCACGCAGCTTGCGATCGCCATCCAGCAATCAGAACTCTTCCAACAGGTGCAGCAGCTCAACACCGTCTTAGAAGAGCAAATTCAAGCACACATCCATCAACTCCAGCAAGCCCTGACCTACGAAGCGCTGCTCAAACGCATTACCGATAGTGTGCGCGATAGTTTAGATGAAAACCAGATCTTTCAAACAGCCGTGCGCGAACTGGCGATCGGTCTAGAGCTAAACGGTTGCAGTAGTGGACTTTATGACACGAAGCGGCAAAACCTCACCATCACCCACGAACACCTTTGCTACGATCTGCCGCCCAGAGTGGGGCATCAAATACCGCTTACAAGCGAACCAAACCTTTATGGTCAAGTGCGCCAGGGTCACTGCCTCCAAGTGTGCCCGCTGCCAGAGTTCTCCCACTCAGTGCAAGCGGTGCAAGCAAATTACACCATTCTCGCTTGCCCCATTTCGGTCGCAGTCGAATCGACCGCAGTTGAAGTAAAGCCAGCGCCTCATCAGCTAGAAATCATTGGCGATTTATGGCTGTTTCGCCCCAGCGGTAACTGTTTTAGTGCCATGGAAATTCGTCTGGTGCAGCAAGTCAGCAATCAGTGCGCGATCGCCCTTCGGCAGTCTCGCCTATATCAAGCCGCACAGTCGCAGGTCGTCGAATTAGAGCGACTCAATCAGCTTAAAGATGATTTTCTCAGTACGGTCTCTCACGAACTGCGTACACCCATGTCGAACATCAAAATGGCAACCCAGATGCTCGAAGTGATGTTATTTGGCGGGAGAACCAGCAGCAACGCCAGTCAGATTGCGCCCACCTTTCCTGACCCTACGTCCTGGCAAAAAGTGAGCCGCTATTTTCAAATTCTCAAAGACGAAGGTGAGCGCGAAATCAAACTGATTAATGACCTGCTCGACCTCTCTCGACTTGACTCTGGCAGAGAGCCTCTTTTCCTTTCCACGCTGCCTCTACAAATCTGGCTCTCGCATGTAGCAGAACCGTTTGTGGAACGAACCAAAAACCAGCAGCAAACGCTAGCGATCGTCGTGTCCCCAGAGATACCACCCGTAACAACCGACTTCTCCTATCTGGAGCGTATTCTCAGCGAACTCTTGCAGAATGGCTGCAAATATACGCCCAGCGCTGAAACGATTACTGTGCGTGCCCGTACGGTTACTGCTGTAGCAGACCAATCAGACAGCTATCCCTTTGTTAACGATCGCACCATCGAACTTTCAGTCACAAACTCTGGGGTCGAAATTCCCGCTATTGAGCGCGATCGCGTCTTCGACAAGTTCTACCGCATTCCTCATAACGATCCCTGGAAACATGGTGGCACAGGCTTAGGTTTAGCGCTCGTCAAAAAACTGGTAGAACGGCTAGAAGGAAGCATCTGGGTAGAAAGTGCTAACAAGCAGACCAGTTTTGTAATGCGGCTTCCCAGGTCATTGGGTTGAAAATTGCTGTATTCTCATGAAGCCGATCGCATTGACCCATTGATGAAAGTTGCCACCTGGAACGTTAACTCCATCCGTACTCGTCTCAACCACATTGTTAACTGGTTGCAAGAAAATCCAGTTGATGTACTGTGCCTGCAAGAAACGAAGGTCATGGATGAGAGCTTTCCCCACCAGCCCTTCACCGATATCGGCTACCACACCTACATTTCTGGGCAGAAAAGCTACAACGGCGTTGCCCTGCTGAGTCGTGAGCCTTTAACTAATGTCAGCACAGGCTTTGCGCCACTGTTAGGTGAAGCGGCGATCGACCTGGATGAGCAAAAACGAGTCATTACAGGCACCCTCGACGGTATTCGCATCGTTAACTTGTACGTACCCAACGGCTCCTCCGTGGGCAGTGAGAAATACGCCTATAAACTACGCTGGCTAGCAGCCCTGCGAGACTATGTGCAGCGCCTGGGAGAGATGGGAGTAGAGGAGCCAGGGAGCCAGGAAGCAGGGAAGCAGGCGGCTGTAGAACCTCACACCTCTCCCCTCTCCCCTCTCCCCTCTCTCCTCTCTCCTCCCTCCTCCCTCCTCCTCTGCGGCGACTTCAACATCGCCCTAGACGACATCGACATCCATGACTCGACCGGGCGCGAAAAGATGGTCATGGCAACCGATCTAGAACGACAAGCGCTACAGGCAGTACTGGTGTTAGGCTTTGCCGATGTGTTCCGCAAGTTCACTACCGAAGGTGGCAACTTTAGCTGGTGGGACTACCGTTCAGCAGCCTTCCGACGCAATCTTGGTTGGCGCATTGACCACATTTATCTGACCCCAGCGTTATACGAGAGAGCGATCGCCTGCACGATCGACCCAGCGCCCCGTCAGCTCGAACAGCCCAGCGACCACACGCCCGTTTGGGTAGAGCTTTAGACAGTTGCAAAAGTAGAGGTTAGTTGTTAATTGTTTAACATTAGCAGGGCGATCGCGCTTAGAGACTGCCTCGATCATTTCAACGAACCACCTAACACCCACAACCAATCATGTTCTTAGTCACTGGAGCCACTGGAGATCTCGGTCGTCGCATTGTGCGATTGCTGCGAGAGCGTGAAATGTCGGTACGATCGTTTGTGCGCCTCAATGCCCACTATGCTGAGTTAGAAAATCGCGGCTCCGACATTTTCATTGGCGATCTACAGCGAGAGCGCGACCTCCAGAAAGCGTGCCGGGACGTGCAATATGTCATCAGCGCTCACGGTTCTGGTGAAACGTCAAACGGTGATGCTGAAACGATCGACTATCAGGCAACGATCGAACTCATTGATCAAGCAAAAGCCGCCGGAGCACAGCATTTTGTGTTCATTTCAGTGCTGGGGGTCGATCGTGGCTACGAAGATGCGCCCGTCTTCAAAGCAAAGCGCGAAGCCGAGAAACATCTGCAAGCGAGTGGCTTAAATTACACGATTCTGCGTCCGTCTGGATTCGCCTCTAATCTCTTGCCTCTGGCAGAGCAGTTTCGGCAAACAGGGGTTTATGTGTTGATTGGCGATCCACTCAGCCGTACCTCGATCGTCAGTACTGATGATTTGGCGCGGCTGGCGATCGAGTCTGTCTCAACGGAAGGCGCACGCAATCAGATCTTTCCCGTGGGTGGACCCGACATTCTTAAGCGAGAAGATATTCCGCAGATCTTTGGTCGCCTCTTTAACCGCGAACCGTTTTTGTTAAACCCACCCTTGTTAGCGGTCGATGGACTACGCAACGCGATCGGGTTGTTCAACCCCAAATTGCGCTCCAGTCTGGGCACCTTGCGAACTCTGCTGGCAAACGAGTTTTTCACCACTCCTGCCGAAACCGAGCGTTTAGAATCGACGTTTAACTTCAAATTAGAATCTCTGGAAGCTTTCTTGCGTCGCTATTTGGGAGGTTAGGTAGCTTTGGTGACTCAAGTCGCAGCTACAGAGACAAAACCTGCCGCCGCAGGTTGTAAAACTTTTGCCTTTCCGTAGTCCGCGTCGGCGGACTTGGTTGATGTAGTCGCGGTTTTAACCGCCAGACCCTTTTCAAACAACCTCTAGAGGACTAACCGACTGATCCGTAGCCCTTCAACCAGCAGCACCGCCGCGATCGCCCCAATCAGCGTATTGAGAATATTCACGACTTCATTCGTTAGCCAGGCGAAGCGGCTTTGCAACGTTGCCCCGATCACACTTTCGACATTCGTACCGATGAATGCTGCCACCACGCAAATGGCGACTTGCCAGAAGGGGATGAGTCCGACTCCCCAACCAACCAGCGCGATCGCCACTGATGCCACCACACCCGCAAGCGTTCCTTCTAAGCTCACGGCACCTTCCGTCCCACGCGGTACAGGCTGTAGCGTCGTAATCAAAAACGTGCGTTGACCATACGCCTTACCAATTTCGCTAGAGCAGGTATCCGCCAGCTTGGTACTAAAGCTCGCCACGTAGCCTAACAGCAACAACGGTACAAGCCACTGACTCTCCGCAGCCGGTAAAAATAAAGGAACCAGCAAACTACCGATCGCACACAGCGCCCCCGTCAACGCGGATCCCCACACATTTTCGGGTCCCCGTGCGCCTGATCGCTTCTCGGCAATACCCGCAGCCTCTTTCTGCGCCATACCCACCCGCGTGATGCCAGACCCCACCAAAAAGTAGAACACCACAACGGCGTACCCCTGCCACCCTAACGAAACCCACACCAGTACACCCAAGATCCATGCGTGAATGATGCCAGCCAAGGTGAGCAGCTTCTTTGGCAAAAACCAGACGATCGCCAGCAGAACGGTATTTAAGGCAACTGCAATCAGCCAGGGGGAAAGCAAGGATGAGGGATAAGGGATGAGGGATAAAGGATGAAGGATGAAGGATAAAAGAGGCAAAATGGAAACGGTGGAAAGTAGCAGCATCGACTGGGTTCCAGAGTGCGACAGATTTATTGTGACATTAGAGGGTAGGGGCGGAGGAGGCAGAAGGCAGAGGGCAAAAGGTAAAAGGCAGAAGGCAGGGGGAGCTAGAGGTCAGAAATCAGAAGGATCAGTTTTCTCTTAGCTTCATCCCTTGACTTTAAATCTTGATCGTTCGAGTTCAGTTCTCTA
>JBGTJW010000720.1:0-4341 GCA_041744955.1 Stenomitos sp.
AAAATCTGCTGAACCTAATTCTGTGCTTCTACATAACTTTCAAGTTCATTTGACAAAGCCAGTCGAGATTGCTGAATTGGTGGCAGCGATCGCTAGCCTTACTGGACGGCTTGAATAACTTCTCGATCTCTAAAGCGGTAGGATTTGTCAAAAACGGTCCTTAAAGATTCTCAAAACTGCTCATTGTTTATGGCTGTAAAGCCTTTCCTCGTGACGTTTATGAGCATTCGTCCTAAATTGTTTGATGAGTTTTGAGAGACGATAACCCACCATGCAACCGCCATCCTAACCCGACTGCTGTAGCTCGTTGGCTGAGGTAGACACTCGATACACACAACGTCGTTCCCCTACAATGAGGTGTTCTGTGCGCTCAACCGTTGCGCCTTGACCCAACACCCTTTGAAAAATTTCCAGTTCCCGATCGCACAATCCTGTGCAAACTGTTGCCGCGGCGCAGATCGGACAGTGATTCTCAACCAGCAAAAATGAGCCATCCGGTAACGTCTCAACCTCTGCCATGTAGCCCTCTTGCGTTCGCAGCGCGGCTAAGGCTACCAATTGCTCCGATAATGGCTCCTGCGTCGGAATTTGCCCCTGGTATGCTGCAATCTGCTGCCGCGATCGCACTTCTAATAATTTTTTCAATCCCTCCACACCAAAGGCTTCCGTCACAGACTGGATCAGGCTCAACGTCAACTCAGCGTAACCATCGGGAAAAAATTTGTCAGCGGCAGGGGTGAGTTGCCACAGCTTTGCTGGACGACCCATGGCTCGCGGTTCTTGAATGTAGGTCACAAGCTGTTCCGATTGCAGGGCGTACAAGTGCTGCCGCACTGCCATCGCCGTCACCCCCAAGCGCTCGGCAAGGGTGGCAGAGTCGAGTCCGCCCGTTTGTTTAAGAAGATGGACGATCGCGCGTCGAGTGCGAACCGTTCCATTGTTACTGTTGGTTACCTTCATATTAAGAAACTAAAGAATAACCTTTACAAAGTCAACTCGGTTGTTTACGATACTTTCTAAAGATTTCTGTTTATAAACTATGACTCACACTATAATCTCCACATTACGTCTCGTTCGAGCGGCAACCCTGGCTGACCTGAAAGCGAAAGGTAGTTTGCTGGTCCATCTGGAAGGTCAAACCATTGCCCTGTTTTACAGCGAGGGGCATGTCTATGCGATCGACAACCGCTGTCCACACATGGGTTTTCCGCTGCACGGTAGTGTGTGCAAGGACGGCATCCTTACCTGTCCCTGGCACTATGCCCGTTTTGACCTCGCTAGCGGCGGCACCTTCGATTCTTGGTCAGATGATGTGCGCTCGTTCCCGGTAAAAGTCCGAGACGGGGAAGTCTGGCTTGATTTAGCAACGCAGGTTGACGTGCGAGTTCACCAGCAGCAACGCTTGCAGGATGGTTTAGAGCAGGGCATCTCGCTCGTGATTGCCAAGTCAACCATTGCCTTACTCGATCTTAATGTCGCCCCAACCGAACCGTTTCAACTGGGGTTAGCCTTTGGGACACGCTACACCAAGACGGGATGGGATATGGGATTGACAATCCTCACGGCGCTGATAAATCTGCTGCCCTACCTGGATGAAGCCGATCGCCCCCGTGCGCTGTATCAGGGATTATCGGCGATCGCACGTGACAGTTCTAATGCGCCACCGCACTTTTTAGTGCATCCCCTACCCAACACTGAGGTGGATTTTCAGACCTTAAAGACCTGGTTTCGCCAGTTTATTGAACGGCGCGATGCTGAAGCCGCTGAACGATGCTTGGTGACAGCGGTGCGTTCCAAGATGACCCGTACCCAGATTGCCCAGATGCTGTTCGCGGCTGCCACAGATCATCGCTACCTTGATGGCGGGCATACGATCGATTTCATCAATAAAGCTCTAGAAGCGCTCGATCAGGTGAACTGGCAGGAGGCGGAACCCGTCTTGGCAAGTTTAATTTCTGGTTTGGCAAGTGCAACCCGGATGGAAGAGTCGAGTGCGTGGCGCTACCCGGTCGATTTAGTGGCGATTTTAGACTCCGCGTTTGAACAACTGCCCGCCGTGCTGGAAGCTAGTCGATCGCACCGGGGAACTTGGGCAGGTCAAGCTGACTTGCTGCCAATTCTATTGGGCGAGGACGCTAATGCGGTGGCATCAGCCTGTGCGCCAGCACTCATCGCAGAAGCTCTCCTGAATGCGTTGCGAACGGGCTGCACCGAGGAGCAATTAGCCGAAACGGTAACTTATGCGGCTGCCCTGCGCGTCGCTCGGTTTCACACTAATAACGATCATGGCGATTGGAATTTGGCCCACCACCCGTTCACGTTTGCCAATGCCGTGCAGCAAGGCTTACAGCGATCGCCAACGGTGGATTTATTACGCGGGGTATTTGATGCGGCAATGAGTGTGTATCTCAATCGATTTCTCAATGTGCCTCCCGCCCGATTGCCCGAACCGAACGACACCGTTGCCGATCCAGAAATGCTGCTTCAGCAACTGCCGCCTTTATTGGATCGCCAACAGCAGGTGAACGAAACAGGAAAACTGGTGGCGCAGTATCTCTATAGTGGCGGCAAACCGCAACGATTAATGGCACTGTTGGGTAAGCTAATGCTGCGAGAAAACCGCGATTTCCATGTGATTCAATCGATGGAAGCCGCCTTTCGACTCTATGGAAAGTTGGGTGACACTCCTGAAGGCGTGCATGTGTTGGTGGCAACGGCACGCCATCTGGCGGCTCATGCGCCTACGATGCGATCGCAAGAGCAAACCTATCAGATGGCGTATCGTCTGTATCGGGGCGATCGCTTATTTGAGGAGACGTAAGTCAGCACACCGAGTGCCTTTGCCCATTGAAGACAATGAGTTCTCCAGGTTATTTTCGTTAGACTTTGGTAAAAGCCAATTGCTCACCGTGTGCCTGCTCCGTTATCCGTATCTAGTCCGCGCAAGAATTGCACCATGTCAGCGCGCTGAGCAGGGTTGCCGACATAGAAAGGATGGGGAGCGTTTCCTCCGCGACTGGGATTGAGTAGCTTGGACAAGCTATGCACCGAGGCATCGTGCAGGAAGATTGGCTTGCGGGCGAGATCCAGCAGCAGGGGTAGGGCAATGCCTCGCTTCTCGAAGCGCTCACTGGTATCTTCCACAACGAGCTTGTCATCGTAAATACCAGGAGCAATTTGCACTGGCGACTTCGGCGGTTTGCGCTCAGCGAGGACGGTTGGTTGATAGCCAGTCCAAATTGTTTTCAGATCGAAGACGATCGGAGCTAGAGGTTTGCTTTGACAGGACTTACGCAAGGCAAAGTAAACGCTGCCAATCAACCAGAGCTATTAAGCATTAATACTTACTCGCTCCTAAAATAGCGCTCTTGTAGCAGATTGTAAAATTAAATAAAAACATCGCTGCCAAACAATGGAGTTTACCAAACTAAACTACTGCCAATATTTACTCAGTAGCCTGCATCAATTACACTCTCACAAATTTGGCAGAACATCTGGAGAATTTTAGCCATGATACTATCAACCGCTATTTGAAAAGTGAAAGAATTACCCCGACATTGCTTTGGGACAATGTGAGACATCTTCTGCACAAACAAGAGAATGCTTATTTAATTTTTGACGACACAGTTCTGGATAAAAAATATGCCAAAAAGATTGAACTGACGCGGCGGCAATATAGCGCGGCGTGTCGGCGGAAAGAGTACTCTTCCCGCCGAACCGCCTTGGGAATGAGCATCGAGTTATCAGAGGGATTGGTTTGGTAACTTGCATATATGTCAAAGAGCGAAACAAGCCAGTTTTGGGTAATTGATTATCGGATATATGAAGAGCGATGGTGATGGCAAAACGAAGCTGGAACACGTGTCAGATATAATACACAGCTTGGTGGCACACAAACAGCTACCCTTCGGCACTGTGTTAATGGATAGTTGGTATGCCGCTCAAAAACTGATGCAATTATTGACACTCTAGGCAAGATTTACTACTGCCCCCTGAAAAGAAATCGATTAGTTGACGATACAGGCGGACTAGAAAAATATCAACCGATTGAGCAGCTAAATTGGAGTCCAATAGAGCTAAAACAAGGTAAGCTGATCAAAATCAAAGCTTTTCCTAGTAACAAAAAGGTGAGACTTTTCCGGGTCATTGTTTCTGCCAACTCCTTGGCGGAATTTATCGTTACTAATGATATCGCTCAAAATTCTACGGATGCCGTACAACAGGTGTGTGGCGTTCAGAGCGAAAATTGAGGAGTAACACCTTTGAGTTGAAACAATTGACTGGAATTGAAGCTTGTGTCTTTGTCGCAAACAAAGAATGCAAAGAAATCACATTGGCTGC
>JBGTJW010000721.1:0-15283 GCA_041744955.1 Stenomitos sp.
CTGGGTTGAGCGCTGTTTCAATCGCTTAAAACAATTCCGCCGGGTTGCCACCCGTTATGAGAAAAAGGCTGAAAACTACCTCGCCATGCTGACTCTAGCCTCTATCATGATGTGGTTATAGTTTTAAAACAGTCCCTAGTCTTCCTGGCAGCAAGCGTGCCTACTGGCAATGGCATGTTGAACGCTGCAACCAATTCTTAACTGCTCGCTCCCTCTAAACCAAATAAGCCCGCCCTCTTAGGACATGCTTTGCCCAAAGATGCGATTACTCCAAGCGATAGAGCCACTTCGCTAAAACCCCTGCCGTTCCTCGTCGAGATCGGTCAGAGCCTAATCCATATCTACCATATTCCTGGGTTGTCTTCCCTGAGCACGTTACAATCATCCGAAAAGCATACATACTCAATCGATAACCACTTTGCTGGGCAATCAGATAAGCTTCAGCAAGACTTAACCATTGTCTCGGAGGCGCGTTGAGAGCGACTAGATCGGCTTGGGGTGCCTTCGAGGGCGGCACAACTAAGCACTTCTCCTGATGATTGGAGTTTAATCGTTCTGGGATCGGTGCGTCTACCCTAGGTTGGAAGGCTTCAGTTTGCTGGTTACTACATTGCTGTGTAGAGAAAGTATTTGATTGTAGAAGCTTGTCCGCTGGTTGTGCTTCCAGTAAAGACAAGCGTTGCTCAAACCCTGACATGGCTTTGAGCAGTTGATTTTGTAAGGCAAGGACATAACTTTCCAATAATGTGAATCTGTTCTCTAAGCGGTCAGCCTCTACAATAGGAGCAGTCTTGCTTTCTAAAGAGATTGATTTCTCTGGCAAGGTCATAGCCGTAGAAACCTGATTTATTGGCGCTTCTGCTAGCTTCGTCTGATAGTAATTTATGTGGGACGAAGAGATTCCAGAACTTTTCTTACAAAGATATTCTATGACAAGCTGATTAACGAGTTCTGTAGCACTAACGCCTTCAGCGTTCGCTCTAGTTTTCAAAGCTTCTCTTAAAGCCTCAGTCATTCCAATATGAATTTGCTTATGGCTCATAGGAAGACACCAATCTTGTAGCAAGGGCAGCTTTAACAGTCAGTATAGAATTGCTCAAAGAGCAGCCTGAAGCAAACCTATTTCATACTTTAATTGTAAAAGCTAGAGGGCTTCAAGAGACTCTACTTGGTGTATAGAATCTGGTGAAGAAAGAGCTATATGCTATATAGCAGCACTATGACAGTGATTCACTGCTTAAAAGCCTTCAAAGCAAACGGGTCAAAAAATTTAGGGAAATTCTAGGGAAATTTTAAGACTAGAAGGCTCAAAACCTTTATTTATAGGGACGTGTAAGCACTACCGCAAGCGAGGGCACAGCAAAGGGCACCGACGACACACTGAACTGCCAGAGGCTTGCTGCACTGCAACGCTCACTCATGATCATGACAATCCCTGCGACCCAGTGCAGATAAACTGCTATAGAACCCATTTGAGATCTAATTCTGCAACCACAAGCCTTACAGCTAGCTGGTTTTCTCCATTTTCTGGCAGAAAACGGTTTTGCTAAGCAGGCTCTACTACTGATCGCAGAATAACGACTTCCTTCAAAGCTAAGTATCACGGGAAAAGATGTCAAATGGGTTCTATAGGCAACAGACGACGTACTAAAGTGGTGAGACGGTCAGAGCAAGACTTGAGGCAACACGCGATGGCTACGCTCCAAGACTTTTTGACTCTGATCGCGACTGCGATCGAATACTTTTTCTTGGCGTATCTGGCTGTCGCTTTGATGGTCTACTCGCTGAAGCCGCTTGATGCAGTGCAGCCGCTCAAGATCGAGCAGCAGACCGCTACGGCAGCAGTTTCTCAGTCCTACTGGGAGCGATCGGTTCACCCAAGTACGTCACTTGCAGGTTTGACTGGTTAATGTTGCGCCTAAGGCATCCGGTTGTAAGCGAATCAGACGCACAGTTAACCTGAGCGTTGACGGATCGCGAACAGGTTGCATTGCCGGAGCCGATACGAGTATCTGTCTGGCGTTCCTAAAGGCTTAGTTTTCTTATGTACAATTTGAGTCTGTACATAAGAAAACTAAGCATTATTGGTTGCAGCCCTTGGGCTGCTGCTGCCAACCATCTACTTTTCTTGGGTACAAAGAGCAGTTTCTTATGTACGCAGCCAAACACCACCCACTACTCAACCTTAAACAGCGATCGTTACCTAAGAAAAAGGGTTTGTACATAAGAAAACAATCCCCCAACTCAAAGCAACGGCTTTGCCTTCCCCTATCATTCCACTTGCCGCAAGTGTTTGCCTACATAGCGACTCCTCAGCTTGCCATCATCCCGCCAGTAAGCATACCAGTAGGGACCATGTAACTCACCCTGCGCTCCAGCACACTTGCAGCCCACTTTGCCACAACGTACCCGTTCTAATTGATAGAGACGATCGCCTAACCGCTGCGTCTCTACGATCTCGCGACTATTTGCCCCGCCTGACGCTGGAGTGCTTGCTTGTTGTTCCAGCACTTGCACAATGGCACCCAGTTCGGCATAGAGTTGCCTCGCCTGCTCCAGATTGAGCCGATGTAGCGCGGTACGGAGTTGGTCGAAGTCAGAGCGTTTCGGCATCGTTTCTTAGATACAGAAGTGGTTTCTTAGGTACAGAAACTAGACAGTGAGGCGATGGTGTTCAGTGCGCGTTTTGCAATACTTAGCAGGTTGCTGCGGTGCAAAAGCCATTGCTTCTGTGATGCCCAAACGAAAGTGCCTGAAGCTAACGTTGTACCTAAGAAAAAGCACTGTACCTAAGAAACTTTGACCGCTTGATGTCCGGAGGCGTAAGACCGAAACCCTCAACTCGGGCATCGAGATTGACGGACACTACCTATGGCAATCGACCTTGAGCCTTGGTGACATTAAGCCGATGTGCTGGCATCACTCCAGCCAACGCGCAGCTTGATGTCAGACCAACTGTATCTGTGCTGCAACCCATCGCGCCACACGAGGGTCGCTTAACCATCATGCTGATCCCCTTGGCTGGTAGCGGCTTGTTCTTCTAGCCATAAGCGCCATTGTGCCAACTCTAGATCATCCAAGCGGGTCTGATTACGCTTGCCAAACAGCGCCCATAAGCGATCGCTCACCTGCTCGCGTGTCCATTGCAAGCGCTGGATGTGCACTGCGATCGCCGCCAACAACTCCGCCAGGTTACGAGGCGGGTTATCCAGACTTGGCTTGTCTATTAAGGGCAGGTTCGTATGCTCTACCTGCAATACACCAGGATTAATGGCTGCCCACGCTAAGGCTTCCGCCATCAAAATGGGATCACCGGACTCCAAATACTGCTGCATCTGTGCCCTGCGAGCTGCTTGCCTTGCTTCCTGACGAATCTGAGTGACCTGTTGCTGGGCAGAACGCACCGCTTCTCTGCTTGTCTCCAGCCAAGTTTGGCGGTCAAGGTGGGGTGGTTGCACATGACCCTTGCCCTGATTTGTCTCTGAAAGCAGATCTGAGCGGCTGGCAGACTGGGAGAGAGCCATATTACCGTCTGTCGGTCGTGCTTTGTGACCTGTGTGGTTGCTCAAAGTCCCTCCAGGTAAGGCATTACTACCATTTTCAGATAATAAGCTTGGAGGACTGTGCCAGTTAGATGGCGATGACGCATCTAACTGGGCAGCCGTATTTGAAGTTGGGGGGTCTGGGGGGTTTTCCACAGTTTCTAAGGACAAATAGTTGGGATGCCATAAATCACGATGCCGATATAGCGATGCGCCGCCGATGCTGTATCGGATGAGTGCTTGAAACCGAGCGGTGGCACCACTGGGTAAAGCCTTTTGGTTGAGTAAGTCTGCGATCGCCTGTTGAATGCGATCGCGTGTAGCTTGGGCTTGCCGTTGATTCCAACTGGGTTCTTTGGTCTGTTCGGCTTCCCTTTTTGGCTGATACTTACCGTTGGCATCGCCGTAGTGAAAGTAGCGACTCCCTTCAATGCAACGCGCCCAGGCTGTGGCTCGCTGGACGATTTCATGTTGATGCTGGCACCATTCTTCATAGCCTGGGAGGGCTTGCGCGGTCGCCACAATTTCATCCACGAGTGCCTGTCCTTCGAGTGGCTTGCCTCCAGAGAGAATGTGATGAAAAACATAGGCACGCATGGTAAGGCGACCCAGCAAGCGATTGGTTTGTCCGTGTCCCGTCCAACCTAATTCAATCTCTGCATTCAGGTCGTTGATAAACTTTTCGGCTTTGCCAGAGAGATGGTAGTGCCGACGGCGAAATTGTTTGAGCAGACGGTTCAGGGTTTTCTGCGTCATGCTATTGCGGTTTTGGGCAAACTGCCAGTGTTGGATGAACGTTTGCTGATCACTCCAAAGGGGCTGAAAGTCTTTGTTAAGCAGATAGGAACCTGCTTGCATGGGTAGTCGATGAGCATTAAAAAGACTTAAATTGCCTTCCACTGCATACGGTCTGGGGTTAGGAAACATCTCCAGTTGTCCTGGTGTAAGGTGAAAGCCAGCGTTTTCTAGCAGGGTGGTGACGACGAGCGCTAATTCCCAGGTATTTTGGGCGGCTTGGAAGGGAAAGTAGAGATGTAACCCACCGCTGTAACTGGAGGTACAAATCACGGTCTCGACCAAGCCTAAGGATTCAAGCGCTGCGAGGAGACGACTAACGGCGAAGCGATCGCGCTGTGGATGGTAAAGACTACCCGCATCAATGTCGAGTAAGCAGTAGTTGGTTTCTTTCCTAAAGCGCACACCGAATAGGGAGGCACCCTGAGCCAAGAGGCGATCGCTCAATGGATGACGGCTTTCGGTTTTCCAATCAGGGGTTTGCCCTGGTGCTGGATGTTTGGCGTAAATGTAGTCGTACCGATGAGGAAAGAGTGCGAGAAAGTCTTCTTCCCACTCCTGCACATAGTGAAACGATTCAGTAGCAGCGACGGCGATGATAAGGCACCTCATTTAAGATGCCCATCACATTAGCAAGCTAGTATTTCGGAGCTAGACTACTACTCGTCGATCAATCTAATCAATACTAATCAAATTGATCAGATTAGTAGCAAAGCTCAGATTGCTTATTTTATAAGAGGTTCAAAAAAAGCGTGTCATCTAGTTCGGGTAATAACGTCACAAGTTTCGGGTAGTAGTGTCATGACCTTCGGGCAATAGCGTCACAGATTTCGTGCTATGTCACTGCTTTCGGCAGTAGTGTCACAGCCATTGGGGTTTTGTGAGTACTTTTAGTAGTCAATTTAGCTAAGAATGATGGAACGCCTAAAGTAGCCAAAGCTTTCCAGCCAAGAGTTTGAGCTAAGTCAGCGTCACGCTAAACGGGCATAATCGTCATAGCTTTTGGGCAATACTCAGTACTTTTAGTAGCGTGTAAGATCTGCTCAACGTTAGGGCTGACTACTAAACAATTGTAAATTGAATGGCCGTGAGAATGACTGAAAGCCCTATGGAATAAGTACTCCAAGCTTATTGATCGTCCTTCTATTCGGGTATAATCGTCACAGTCTTTGGGCAATACTCAGTACTTTTAGTAGTCTATGCGCCTAGCAGAAGCACAAGTAAATCTGACTACTAAAGCGTTGATGCTAGAGAGCAAAGGTGTGCTAATCCCTGACTGCTTGGGTACGGGGTACAGTTAAGCGTCACACTATGCGGGTATAGTGTCACATGATTCGGGTAACAGTTAGTACTTTTAGTAGATCTCACAGTCTGTCTAGCTTCTAGTCTGACTACTAAAATATCAATACAATCGGATTACACAAACGCTCTGCTCCTTTATGTGTAAGTGGTTGAGCATAACGAGGTGTCATCCTATTCGGGCATGATCGTCACACTTTTTGGGCAATAATTAGTAGTTTTAGTACAAAGTTTTGCTTTGCCACTCTTCGAATCGGCTGTGATGGGACAGGCGATAACTACTGTTTGAGACTGGTAAACTCAAACTCCTAAAAGCTGGCGTAATCGATCGGCATATTCGGGAAGAATTGGACGATCGCTGAACTTGTTCTCTAGATCTCGTACCCAACTTTGGCTCTTACCAATGCTTTGAGCGAGTTCAGCTTGACTTAGACGCCGACTTTTTCGGAGTTTGCGAACCATCAATCCAGTGAACTCTGAAGCGTCCAGTAACGGTTGCGTGAGTTGAGGGAGTGATGTTGATGTATCCAGATTGCCAGCAGCACGTAGATTCGTTGGACGTTGTGTGGAGTGCTCACTTGATGTTCGACCCTTTCTGGCTTTACGGCTTTCTAAATTAGCAAGAACGGCTTCAATATCTGGAGGGGCAATGATGCGGAGAATGCCATCCAACCAGGTGTCGAAATAGCCGCTGGGCAGGGGCGTTTTAGTGGGAGCAAGAGCAACGACATCAATGTTCTCGCCAGCCTCCTCTGGTATGTCTGCCCAATCGGGGCGCAGTCCAACTGGAAACGACTCATCAAATTCAATCCGAAATCCTGCTTCTGTTAAGGCTTCCAGAGCATCATAGAATCGCTGTACAAGCCGGGAGCGATACTGCCGCACCTGACGAATGGAGTCAAGTTCCTGGGGTGCAATCACCGCTTCTAGAAGTGTTCGAATTCGATACTTGCAGTTTGAGTGTGCCCGACGATGCTGCGACAGATACAGGGTCAAAACAGCCGCTAGCTCCTGGCGGTTCGGATTGATTTCAAAGGCGTTTCGGTGAATATAGCCAAACTGATGCAAGGCTTTGTTTTCTTGTTCACCTTCCCGATTCAGAAACTTTTCCGCCCAGGCTCCTGGCTGCACCCGAATCAGCACTTCACACAATTCATCGCCATCTTGAGCTTCAGCAAGTTGAGGTTGGAAATATTCTTCAACGTACTGGATGATCCACACCGGGCTTTTGCGGGTGACACAAAGATCGAGTTGCCCTTCACGCCAGTGGACAACGGCACCCAATGTACCAACGATCCATGCCAGATCCGCGATCGCTCTCAGTTTCTGAGACTTGGTCATATCCTTACGGCGACCTAATCCCAGGTATTTGATCAGATCACTCCCACGCAGGCAAAACGACTCTTCCCACGGACGATTCTGCCGGGTGGCATAAGTGGCGAAAATTGCGTGCAGCCGAGCTGCCATCACACCGTAGCGTTCTTGAATCTCGTGCTCTGCTTGACTAGTAATCGGTTCTGGTTGCTGTTCTTGTTGGTTCATGATGTAGAACTCAACATACCGACCTTTCCCGAAGCGACGTTGGAAGTACAACTTGCCGGGGCTATACTCCTCCCACTCTGGGCGTTTGTAGTATGCCTGAGTGGCACTAATCACTGGAGCACCCGTAGCCGTCATTTCGATGGTTTGAGTCGAGAATAAAGGGGGTTCTGTACGAGGCAATCTGCGCGGTTTGCGAATCCGTTTCAGGGGACTCTCGCTGCTTGAGGAAACCGATGGCTCTGCTTCCTCTAATAAAGGTGTTTGAGATATTTTAGGGGTGTTCATAGAGCTGTCTACAGGATGATAGATCGAATCGTGGTAAGGGCGAAATGCCGAATTCAACAACCTCTCTTGCAGATAGAAAGCAGTTTGCTACTATGAAGATACGTAGCGGCAACCCCGCCTCGCCTACTGATCAAGAGACATAGAGTCTTTCGGCTTTGTGGCTTTTGGCATATCAATTGTTAAAGACATCAGAACTCTGCCCGCCAAGACTGGGTTCTGATGTTCTTTATGTTTGAGGGAGCGTTATGCTGGGCATTGCAATTTCTTGATTTGAAGACCGACTGAAAGGATTTAAGCGGATCGGATAGAGCCGACGGGGATGATCCCACGAGCGATCTGTTCAATCAGTTCCGAGCGAGAGAGAGCAAATTCTGCGGCTAGCACGTCCAGCTTTTCAGAGGCTGTGGGCGTTAAGGAGAAAATGGTTGGTTTCTTTGGCTCTCCGTATAGAGGTTCCCGACTCTTGCGTTTGGTGGCAACTCTTGAAGTCTGTTCTAAAGTGCTTAATGGCTGATACAGCTTTTGAGGGGCTTTCATGAGTTCATTCGTATTGCATAAATATATATATGAAATACCACAGGATTTCAAAAACGCACGAAAATTTTGCGGAATGGATAGAGCGATCGCCTCATCCAGAGGAATTTGGGCTGAATTTGAGGTGCTATCTGTAGAAAGATGTTTGCATAAAGTAACTAGATTCTAAGTTCAAGACACATTGCCGCCTTGCTGCTGTTTATAATCTCGCCAATGCTGCTTAGCCTTAATAATGTCTTGCACCTGAGTACTTTTATCCCCTCCGTATAAAAGGAGTAGCTGAGTCGTTGTAACCTGACCGAAATAGATTCGGTAACCAGGACCATAATCGATCCTCAGTTCACTCACACCTGCGCCAACTGGGTTACAATCACCCAAAGTACCCCGTTTAACCTGATTAAGCCTAGCTTGGATGATTTCTTTCGTTAGTAGATTTCCAAGAGAATCTAGCCATTCAACGAAGGGCTTTTTCCCATTCGTTGTGATGTAACAAGGCAGCAACTCATCTTGAGGATGCCAAGGCTCCGCTCTGAGACGATATTCAATCTGTGCCTTGTGTACAAGAATATGCTCCCTTCGGCTAGCGTGAATAAGCCTTTCAGTACTCGTCGTTAGGGTCAGACCCGCTGTCACATTTTCTAAACCCGTTCCATCTTCTAACCTTGTAACCTCCAAATCTAAACTGTCACAGTCCCACCTTGTCTCAGAGTGAAAACTAATTGCCAGAGCATTTAAAAGATATGCAATACCCAACGCATAGGCTGACTCACCTTCATGCTTAAAATCAGCTAGACTTTGCTCCTCTTGAACGGTTGGATTTGTAATTTCTGCCAACAGAGGTGTCTTGGTTCCAAGTGTTCGTAGAAAGCTACGCTCTTCCCGTTCAACTTGGTTATCATTCAGCCAACTAGCAACAGGGTAGTCAGGTGAAAGCACGAGATTATAGAGGTTATTCTGAGTACGTAAAGTTTTCACTCCAGAGATCACCGCTGTGCTTAACACATCAATTAGCTCAGTCATCAACTTTCTAGCTGCTCCTCGTTCACCGACGGGAGAAAGAAGTGACAGATCGTTCAGAACCATTTCCACTGCCATTGGTTACTCCTCAATAGGCTGAAGCAAGGCAGCGAGACTGTTATCCCACTCATCAAAGAATCCATCGGGCCATTGGTCAATTCGCCCCTTACGATTCATCCGAGGTGAAATAACCTCACTGACGGTTTGTTCTTGGAATGCACTTCTCTGGAAAAAGTGTAATCGGACTGCTTCAGGATCGAGTTGTCCGCCATGCACAGCTAGACGAATTCCATTCAATACATGGTCGCTGTGGGTCTCCAGGATAATCTGCACACCCTGAGCCGCAGCTTGAGCTAGTAAATTACCCATACTAGCTTGTCCTTTGGGATGGAGATGTGCCTCTGGATTCTCAAGCAACAGCAAGGTTCCTGGTTTAGCTGACAAAATGGCAGTAATTACAGGCAGTGTATAAGTGATACCAAAGCCAACATTTGTTGCGCGATACCGTGATGTACTTAAGCCAAACGAATATTGCAAACTCACTCGATCTATATCTGAACTATCAAGAATATTAATCTGTGTTCCAGGACTAATTTCACCTAACCACGATTGAGTTTGACTTAGTAAGGTCAATGACTTTGCTTGTGGATGCCTAAGATCAGGGTTTGGGATTTCTAAGTCTCGAAAAATTGATAAAAAATGGGCAGCGTATTCACCTTTCACGCCCAACTGATGATGTTGTCGCACTTGAGAATAAGACTTTTCAAAAGAGGTTCGAGGTCCGATCCGTTCAGCTTGCAAGTATTGAAAATCATCGCCAAATAAGCTGGTTCGGTAAGTTTCAGGTGGCACACTAGATGAAACTAGACTCAGAATATCTGATTCACGAGGTGCAACTAGACCCAGATTATCTTGACCTTCATAGCCAAACTGCCAGTTTGCTTCGGTGCTATTTGTAAAAGTGAGAACAAAACCAATTTTATCCTCTTTTGCATTATCACATAGAGCATCTCTAGCTGTACCAATCTGAACCAGATCACCGTTTAAGGCTAAGCCGATAGATTCTAGCAATCCTTGCTGGTATGACTGACGCAACAATAGGAGGGATTGTAGAACAGAGGATTTTCCCATTCCATTGAGTCCCGAAAGGAGAGTCAAAGCCCCAAGATCGAGAGATTGATCCTCAAAGCGTTTGAAGTTTTGTAAGCGCAGTTGGTGGATCACGCTAAAACCTCTTGAATCAATTGTTCGATTGCGCTGAATCTACGCTTAACTTTTCTAGTATCCCCCGTACCTTGAGAAATGGCAGAGTCAAATCTAGGCTCTATTTCACGATCATTCATGAGCCTAATAAATCCATCTTTCAGTTGTTCCTTGCGCTCTATTAAGATTTGAATCTGTTCATGATCCAGCTTACTGAAATTGACTGACCAAGATTCAAACAGCGCTTTATTAACAGGTTTTCTTGAGGCATTTGATCGATCTCGCTTGCGAAAGGCATCATTGCCAAATATTTCGTAAGCGGCAATCATAGCCTGACTAAACTTTTGTTCCAAATTATTGAGTTCTTGCTCACTCATCCCATTAATTTCTGCCATTACATCACTCAAAAAACTGTCAAACTCTGTAGCTTTATATTCACTGTACGGATAAACCACAAAAGCCAAAAACCGAAGTATGAATTCCCGATCTGCCATTCGTTTACTATCAACACTTCCATCAGTTGCCTTTCTGAACTCGGTCAAACCAGCAAGCTTTTCCAGGAATTTAGTAGATTTGCCTTGATTCAAAGCATGGCGAATTTCCTGCAATGACAAAGGTAAGCCACCAGTGTTAATGCGCTTAAAAATATTAAATTTAACTTCGCTGGGTGTTCCCTTTTCAATTAAATAAACTGTGACTTGGGTTTCAATAATTCGCCTTTGCAGATTACGCGGTAATTCATTGAAAGTTTTATCGTTAAGTTGGATTAAAAACTCAAGTTCGCAAAGCTTTAAGGATTCATCATTGACAAACATTTTTAGGGTTGTTAACCTCTGCAAGCCATCAATGACGATCCACTGATCTTCATCAGTGGCGTCCATATAAAAAGCTGGCAATGGAATCCGAATGAGGATGGATTCAATGAGGCGACTTTTAGTACGAGCATTCCAGATGCCACCTTTGCGTTGAAAATCTGGTGCTAGATTAAGCTCCTCATATTTAATGCGTTGCAGCAATAGGTCAATTGTCATCGGTCGTGTTTCAACCCTAATTAATTCAGGATCGAATGGCTGGGTTATGCTTTCATCTTCATCGGGGTCAACACCTAGACTAAGATCTGCATCCTCTAACTCTTCCTCTGCTTGCTGCTTGCTGTCCAGCATTATGCACTTCCTTGCCAAAAATGATTAACAGTTCAATTTCCAGCAGTATAACAATACGCTCTGGTACGGACGAGGGAGCTTGGTGTGACTTTACATCACACGTCTTCCCTATCTTGAGCCTCTACTTCCGATAAAGCATTCTCCAATTCCATCTCAAGCTGCTCTACGGAGGGTAGGTTCTCCTCAATTTGTTTTGATAAGCGGTGTGTGGCAACCCCGATCGGCGTATTCAGATTGCGTAGCGCATACTCTACAACCGTCTTACTCTTTGACGTGCAGAGAATCAGTCCAATGGTTGGCTGGTCATCTGGATGTCGGATTAAATCATCGATCGCAGAGATGTAGAAATTCACCTGTGACCCAAAACTTGGCTGAAAATCTCCAATCTTCAGTTCAACCACCACATAGCAACGAATGCGTAAATGGTAGAAGAGCATGTCAACTCGATACTCTCTCCCATCGACTTCGATCGGAAATTGGCTGCCGACAAAAGCAAACCCGACTCCAAGCTCAATGAGAAAATCTCGAATGTGAGTGACGAGAGCGTTTTCTAAGTCCCGCTCTTGAGCATCTTTGCTTAATGACAAAAAATCTAAATGATAAGGATCTTTCAGGAGGCTTTGAGCTAAATCAGATTGCGGTTTAGGCAATACCTGCTCAAAATTAGTTACTGCTTCCCCCAACCGACGGTGCAGTTGATTCTCAATCTGGAGTACTAAAACATCTCTGCTCCAACCGTTTTCAAGTGCTTGTTCAGCGTACCAAATCCGTTCTTCGCTTAATTTCAACTTCTCAAGTAGGGCAATGTTGTGCCGCCAGGGTAATTTTGCAACGCTGCGTTGCAAAATCGCTTCGTCAAGGTAGGCTTCTGCAAACGACTTCATATAACGGATGTTGCGAGTCGAAAATCCCTTTATTTCAGGAAATTCTCGCTTCAAATCCATTGCCAATCGCTCTACTACTTTGGCTCCCCATCCCTGATCCCGTTCCTTTGTTAGGATGTCTCTCCCGATTTGCCAATACAGTGTGACGAGTTCCTGGTTGACTGCCAGTGCCGCCTGAACTTGGGCACGACGAATGCGCTCTTTAAGCGCGTTCAAAAAGTCATCATAGTTTTCTGAAAATAGAAGGAGCTTATCTGACACGAATTTACGACCAATTTTATTGCAGGTTGCTTCGGATTTCTTTCGCTTTAGTCTCCAGAGCAACGAGTAGTTTCTGCAATTGCTCCAGAGTTATATCCTTTAGCGAAACATCCGACACGTTACGGATCAAGGATTCAATCTTGCGGTTGGGTGATGGTTGTTTTTGCTCCGGCTGGTGCTCCGTAATGATCTTGCCAACCAAAGCGCGGGTTTCGTTGATCGTTAATTTTTTCCCTAACACCTGTAGCACAACATCTTGACGGAGTCGCAAGGCTCTTTCTTCAGGAACTTCCAGCTTTTTGGCGTTAAGCTGCTGAATCAGTCGAGCATGATTTGTACCTAACCCTGATTGGCGAATTGCTTGCTTCAGGTCAATTGGAAAGCGCAAAGCTGGGAAGACATTAGCATCTACTGAGGCTGGGTTTTGCTGGAAGCGGAGTAGCAGCAGGAAGATGCCACGTTCAATATCATCTAGTTCAAATGTATCAACACGTCTGAACTGTTCATCTCTTTTAGCAGTCACTAGCTCGGTCAATTGCGGCAATAGCTTCTTTATGTTCAATCGTGCGATCGCTCTTCTGACTGCTTTAATCGTTTCTTCTGGTTCAACATCAAGTTCAAATTTGACCTGTTGAGTGAGTCCTTCTGCTAAATCCAGATCATTTAATCCTTCTCGATGCAGACTGGTTAATAAAGCGCACGAGTGGAGTTCTGCTTCTGAAAGTTCCTTGGGTAGTATGACTGCATTCAAGGTTTCAATCTCAGGCTGCAAATACTCCGATACTGCTCGCCATCGACGTTCACCGTCAAAGAGGAGGTTGCCAGGTAGCAAGATGATCGGCTGCTGTTGCCCTTCTTCTCTAATGGACACTGCCATACTGTGGATACTATCAGGGGCAAAGGTCTGCCTGGGCTGTTTAGGGTTCGGCTTAATGTCCTTATGATGAACTGCAACAACCCCACCTGCTTCTTTAAGCTGATCTCGCAAAGCTTCAACAGTCTGGTTGAGTTGATTTCGTTCCGCTTCGGCAAGTTCACCCGTTGTTTGATTGGCTTTTAAGCGAGCAATTTCAGCCTGAAGCTCTTCAATGTGACCCTCAAGCTCAAACACCTGTTGTGACCCTGCTGCTCCAGCAAACATGCCAAGAACGCTCGGTTTGTTTGACTTTGCCATTACTTCTCTCCCATTGCTGCCAGTTCCTGAATCAGTGTCTCTACGATCGGCTGAAAGTCGCTCCGCGCTTCTCTACCGGGTCGAAAAATGCCGAGGGGTAATCCTCGTCCAGACGCATTCAAGATATCGGCTGACTCCCGAATCGGTTTAAAGAATCGAATTCCCAACTGCTGACAGACTATCGGCAACTCTTCGACAATAGTTTGGTGGGCTCCCCAATTACTCTTCCACCGGGTTGGAACAATACCCACGATTTTAGGTACTGGTTTGAGCCTAAGTTGCTTACAGTTATGGTAGTACCACTCAATCATGGCAGCAGCGCTCTGAGAAGCTTTGTACTCAGGCTGGATTGGAATCAAAACATGAGTACAGGCAGCTAGAGCGGTTAAAGGTAAGGGTTCTAAAGTTGCCGGACAATCAATAATGACAAAGTTATGAGGCAGAGGATAGTCACTCAGCCGATCCGCCAGAATGTAAGGTCCACGCAGATCTTTTGAGACCATGCGAATTGTTTCATGAAGGTCTTTACCCCCTTTGCAGACTTGAACTTTGTCAATCTTACCTGTCCAGGCTGACATCAAGGGATAATCACCAGCGAAGTCTGGCTTATAGACATCTGCCATTGTGCCAGGAGAATTCATCTCTCCTAATCCACAAAACAGCGTGAGTGACTCGTTGGGGTCTATATCCAGCAATGCAACTGAGTAGCCTCGAACACCTAATTCGTAAGCGAGGTTGTACGCAGTGGTTGATTTTGCAACTCCGCCTGCATTAGTTTCAATCGACAGGATGACCTGGGCTTGTGACTGATTCACCATGATAATTTTCCTGATGCGATAACGTTATCTCAGGTTCCACTAGAGTTTTAAGTCAAACCTACACTCAGTAAAGTTGCGCCAATTGTAAGTTGACTGAGCAGTGCCTGCGAAAGTATGTACTTCAAGGAGTGAATTCTTAGGACTCACAGATGAGAAAGCGCGCGAGGGACAACACGAGGCTGTCAATTAGAAATGACTTGAACTCGTTGTCAGTAGGGATTAATTCCTGGTCTAATTCCTAAATCAGGCTGAAAACTTGCCTCTGAGATAACGTTATATCAGTTTTTTGCAATAGAGTTATATCAACTTTTAAGGTTTTTCAACCGAGAGGCTGTCCTTAAAGAGATGAGATAATATTATCTCAGAGGTGAGCTTCTGCTAAAGCAGTGATAATTGCAGGATTTAAGCAACGTAGATATTTCTTCGATTCAGAGGTCGTTGTGCTCAAGAGAAGTTCTTCCAAAAAACTAATCATTGATGTTGAAGCTTTGGTAGCAATTCAATACTCTACCAAATAGCCTTTAGTTGATACCCCTAATTGCTTATTCACCTCATTAAGATCAAAAGCTTCAGCATTGAACTGATGCCCGACCCACTCCTTGCGCTCTCGATATTCTGGATGACGCGGATTCCGTAGAGTTTTTAGCAACGCTGTATAGCCCCAACTGCCACCACAATCTTCTGGTGGACAAGCTCGCCTTCCCGCTAAGCAAAGGGGATATGCCTGTTTAACGTGCATTGGTAAACACTTTTCCACCGTCAGTTG
>JBGTJW010000722.1:0-9051 GCA_041744955.1 Stenomitos sp.
TGTAATGAAGGGGTCAGAGGTCTCTTGTCCAGGATAGGAGGCGAAGCCACCATCGGGTTTTTGGAGGGTTTGCAAGCGATCGATCGCCTGTGCTGCTTGCTGATCGGGGTTAAAGCTGGCAAAGGTTTGCCCGTAGGTTTGGGTAAGGGTTTGCAGGTTGGCAGCGATCGCAAGCTGACTGGCAGCAGGCTCCAGGAACGGCAGATCCGTTTCGTCCAACACTTGCTTTGCGGGAGCAGCCAGGGTGGGAATCAAACTGCTGGCAAGGGAAATCTCTAGTCCACCGGCATCAGGCGCTACGTTTTTGTCTACGTTCAGGGGAATGGTCGCGCGATCGGTCGTGGTGCCTGTTTCCACAACTTGTTCAGTCACGTCTAGCGGCTTCACGTCCAGCGGTAGGGCAAAGGCATCGGTTGCATTGCCAAGCTGGGTGGTGAATTTCACCGTTGCTTCGCCTGCTGACTGCACGACAACGGGGAAACGATATGCCTTTGTGCCAGCCTCCACCTGCGTTTGCTGCTGTCCAGAGGAGTTATCCAGCTTGAGCGGCTCGGTAACGGTGCCGTTCACTGACAGGTTGCCGTTTTGTCCTGTGTTGTTGGTGACCGAAACGCCCGCCTGAAAGCGATCGCCCGGTCGAGCAAACTGGGGCAGCAAGGGATTTGCCAGCAGCGGCTTTGTTGTTACAAACGTCGCATCGCCATTGCCAAAATGCATATTCTCATCGGTGGCGACTGCCATCACGCGCCAGGTGGTCAGGTCATCCGGCAGCTTGAATTTGACTGTAGCGTTGCCGATCGCGTCTGTTTTCACCGAGCCGTTGTAGTACGCCAGCGCTTTGAAGTCGGTGCGAATGCGCGTGTTGCCAGCGCCCGACGATGAACCACCGCCATAGCCCCAGCCTTTTTGTAAGGGCGATGCCTGTGGTTGCAGCACTACGTCGGGTCGATTATCACTCAAGCGGACTGAGACGGGTTGTTCCGCATAGACGGTCTTCACCAGATCAGGCGGACGGTAGCCCGTGAGTTGCAGGACGGCTTCATTTACGACCATTAGCGTGACCTGTCCCTTTGCAGGTTGATCCTGGGCAGAGACTCGCAACTGTACGGTTTGGTCGTCTCCCGGCTGCAACGAAGGCGCAACGGTAGTTTCTACCTTCAAATACTGAGGGGCAAGGCTCGTTTCAAAGGGCGCGAAGCCAATGCGAACGAGTTGATCCAGGCTGCCAGGTTCCACCTGTTCCAGCGGTTTGCCCTGACGCACTAGCACCGCCTCGATCGCTGCATTTGGCAGCATTTCGGGTGTCACTTGAAACTGCACTTTAGGCGCACCGCCCTGTACTTTCGTCAGCGTTTTGTAAAGGGTGTTGTGGCGCACGACGGCAAAATACAGTTCACCATCGGCATAGGGCGACTGGATCAGCGCTGTAGCCATTTCGCCGACTTGATACTGCTTTTTGTCGAGCTTGATTTCCAGTCGATTGTTGCGGTAGCGGTTGCCCCATGCAGCCGCATCCCCCGTTGCCCAAAGCTGTACTTCGGTGGCGCTGACCGCGTTGCTACCTGCAAACGTTGCCTGAAGACGATAGGAGCCAGCGGTCGTAGGCTTGAGAGTTGCACTTTGTGGGCTGACATCGGACTGGATATCCGCCGTCGCAACGGTCTTGTACTCGACCTGATCTTGCTGGGTGCGACTGCCTTCAACCAGTTTTGACACGCGGCTGTAGTTCATCTGTTGAAGTTCCAGATGCACTTTTTGATTCAAGATCGGAGCACCTGCGGGGTCGGTAACGATGACTTTGACCGGAAAATCCTGTCCTGCTGTGGCGACAAAATCGCTTTGCAGCCCAATAAACTTGTCAGTCGGTAACGCCAGAAAGGTCTTGAAGTCAGAAACCGAGAGGTTTGACACATCCGACACCTGGGCATCCACGCGATACGCCATCGGGTAGGGCAACTCTTTCTCAACCGTGACGGTCTGACTGCTATCCCCGCTTTTGCTCAACACTTGATCCGTTTGGAGCACGTCGCTGGTAACGGTGGGCGCTTCTTCAGGCCAGAACCACTGCCGCCCAAAGGCAAAGCCATCCCAGCCCCTAGGTACGAACTCTGCTTGCTTGCGGGTGACGTAGTAATTAACCTTGCCACCCTCTACAGGCGAGCCAAAGAGGTAGTTGCTCTGGGTTTTGGCAGTGATGGTTTGACCAACGGTGGCGATCGCGTCGAAGCTTTGAGCATCAGATGACGTGTTCTGAGTAGTGTCAGTGGGCGCGATCGGAGTGCTGCCTTCTAACGTCAACGCCACTTTAAAGTTGGGTGGCTTAAATTCAGCCACGCGGAATTCGCCTGTAATTTCAACGCCACGATCGTTCTTGGCAAGAATCACGTAGTAACCAAGGGGTTGGTTTTTGGCGACTGTCCACTCCTTAGAAAACGTGCCAAATTCATTGGTCGTCTGAGTGCCCAGGCTGGTTTCCTGTCCGTTGGAGTCGCGCAAGGTGAGGGTATAGCGGGCGTTTTTATCTTGTTTTAAGGTGCCGTTTTGTAAGTAGTAGGCGGCTCCGGTAAACCAGGCAGTTTCACCCGGTTGATAGAGATTGCGATCGGAGAAAACCACGCCCCGCGACTCAGGGGCGCTGCCCTGCCAGCCAGCATCGATACCATACCCATAGGCACCGCTATATTCCGTCGTGCGGGTAAACGCCCAGTCCTTACCTTCTTGAGCCACAACTAGCAGGTTAGGTGCATCGGCAAAGCGTCCGGCTCCACTCATGCAAGTTTGCAAGGCTGAGCGATCGAGCAACAAGGTGCCCGTCTTATCGGTCTTGCCAGTTGCACAGGCGCTTGGAGCAGGCTGCTCTTTCGCCTCCAGTTTGGATTGATAAACTTGCACAGCAGCATTTGCAACAGCCGACCCGTCTGAGAGATGGCTGACCCGCACCATGCCCGATTCGGGGAACCATTGAGCAAACACGCCTAGATTGGTCAACTGCACCAAGCCATAGGTGGTCGGTTCGCGCCATTGCTTCTGCTTGCCGTCTTGATATTGATTCGTGCGTGCCTGAATGCCGTATGCCAGCATCCCAGTCGTGCCGCCCAACTGTTGTTGCAGCGGTATAGCTGTGTCGATCGCCTGATTCTTTTGCCCTTTCACAGACGCACGTTTCCACGCAGAGAGATTGGGCAACAGGCTGCTACCGTTTTCGTTGGGGTAGGCAGAGTCGGTATAGACCAGATCGGTCGGCTGGACGATCGCAAAGGCAGCTTTGTAGCTGGGAAGATTAACCGTTGAGAGATTAAGTTGCAGTTGTTTGCCAGTCGGGAAAATATTTAGCCCAGAGGGTGCCCACAGGTCAGCGGCGACATTGCCAGTTTGGTAGTCTACCGTCACTGGCTTGCCAAGGGTTTGCCCAAATTTATCCTTCAGGTCGGCACCCAGTTTGATCGTGTATTGGGTCGTTGGCTCCAGTGCCCAGGGATTAAGGTTGACCAGCCGTTCGCCCTCGTAAACCCGCACCAGGGGCACATCTTTTTTCGGTGCTGGCTCAACGGAAATGTTGGCGATCGCGGCTTCTGCATCTAGTTCGTTATTGAACTCTAACTGACCGCTGCCGTTAACAAAGCGTCCCGTTATCCCGCCTGCATCGGGCTGTCCGTAGTAGTTTAGTTTTTGAAATGCCAGCGGTGCGTAGGTTTCCACCTGGCTGGCAAACGCACTCTCGCTAGACAGGTTGCCTTTTGCTGCCGCTAATCCTGGTGTGATTTCCAGACGATAACGAGTGGCTTTGGCAAGTGCTTGCTGGGGTTCCAGTGTATAAATCCAGTCGCGGGCGGAGGGATCAAATTGCGCTTCTGGTGTTTCGGGGTACTGCTCCTTTGGCTGTTCTTCACTCTTCTCCAACGCCACATTCAGCGCTACGCCATTGTTTGCCTTTGGCTCGTTGGCCGGAATCAACTTGACGCGCTCTTTCAGCGATGCCAGGTTTAACTCGACGTTGGAAGTGAATTTAAGGACAGGCTTGAGATCCAGTGGCGTTGCTGCGTCTGCTGCATCACCGGGAGCAGACATACCGGGTAAGTTGGACAACTTAATGGCTTCAGTGTTGAATGTCCAGGCAAGATCTTGATCCAGTCGATGATTTTTTAGATCTGCCAACCCAGCTTTAAGCGTGACTTGCACACGAGTCGCTTTTGGTATTGCCTGATCACCCTGAAAGCCAACCATGCGAGGGGTCAGAAAGCGAAACGTTCCCGGCAGTGGTGGCACAACCTCAAATTTCTTCAGCAGCTCTTGCGACTCGCTCTCCAGGTTTTCTAGTGGAATGATGGGTTCCTTAAAGCGAATGCGGATCTGTGCGGTAGTCGCAGCGTCTCCGATCGGGCTAATCTGCTCAATCCAGTCTGGCAACTTGGGTGCTGGTAAGGCGGCAACCAATGGCTGCGGGTTGGTGGTGGGGGTGATGTTGGCGAAGCTACAGCCTTTGATGGCAAGGGCAACGCATAGAGCCAGCAAAACAAACCAGGGCTTAACGCCACTGCCACTTCTCATCACTATTCTCCCCGCTTCTCTACTCTATGAACGATCGCTGGTCGCAAACAAGTTGTTACCTCAACCATTCCTACTCGCAAGGATGGCTTGATCTCCGATGTTGACTATAAATCTTTACGATTTGGCACGCTGGACGGTAGCAGGAACAGCAGTCAAACAGTCGTTGGTTTGTCTCGTTTAAACACCAGCCTACGGTTCATCTCGCGTTATGAAGCAGCGCATTCTGTCCTAGTCATTTATACTGATCAGTAGGGTGACTACCTGACCGGAACGTAATCAACAAGTAGGAGTCACGTAAGATGTTTCGTACTGCTATATCTTTAATCTGCGCGATCGCGATTACGGCACCTACAGGGGTACTGGCTGGCGAACGGTACGGTCGTGGCTACTCCCGTCATGGCAGCTACAACCGTCGTGTCATTCAACGCGTTTATACGATCGATGGCTACGACCGTAATCGTTCCGTCCTTAGACGCGATGGTCGCAGTTGGGATCGTCGTGATTGGGAACGGGAACGTTACTTGCGCGATCGTCGCGATTACAGGCGCGATCGTCGTGATTACAAGCGCGATCGCTACAGCCGTCCCAGCATTATTATCATTCCGCGCATCTCGTTCTAACTGTCCCATACGCTGTTGTTGCTTGACCGCTGCCCTGTTGCTTTTGGCGTAACAGGGCGATTACTTTGGCGGTGCAAGGGGTGGGCAGGTTTTGTATGCCGGTGACGCTTTATCAAAATTGCATTGATAAATCGTGCTTTTTTGCCAACTTGGCGGAATTTCCAAGAGATCGCGGGTGCCTGTGATTCCTTGACCCACAAAGAGCAAGAGCGCAACGCAGTTGAGAACGACATGAGTCATTCGCCAGCGATTTGCCCGATCCTCATAGATATCGCGGACGATCGCCAGCGAAAAAACCATCAGCAGCGCTGCCGCTAACCCATAGTAAAAGTGAGACAAATACCAGTACTTATCCAGGCGATAAACGCCATCCTGAAAACCAAGAACCACTAGCCCCACCCCAGTTAAGGTAGCGAAAACACCGCGCCAAAGTTTTTCTTGCGCTCGGTATAAAAGGACAAGCGAGGCGATCGTTGCAACGTAGAACAGCACAATCAAAATGACTTGCTGCGGTGCTTTGGCAAAAACCTCTTCCTTCTGGATTTGTTCAAAAATAGGGAACGTGATGCCAAGAAAGTAGATGCCAACCACTGCACCCGTGAGCCAGCGACCGAGCTGAAGATGCTCTTGCCCAGATGCTGGCGGAATCTTGCTCTTGTTGCCTGCCTTCACTTCCAGGCGACGTGCGCGGGTTTGCCATGCCAGCCTCACAACTATGCCAATCAGAGGAAACACGACTGTCACTGCGATCGCTGGATGCAGTAAAAGGACAATATCCTCAAAATTAAGATCCATACTGCTTTTCTTAGAGTGAGCGTGAACCGCTTGAGATGCAAAAACATTCAAGAATGCTAGTAGATTATCAGGTCAAACTGAGAGTCGGCTGAGTTCAAGCAGCCATCTTCTAAGACACTATCTCAACTAAATAGGACTGACGCAAAGATCCCCGACTTCTACGATGGAACCAAGCTTTATCGCTGAGTTTCAGCCAGAAGTCGGGGATCTAAACACCTTACGTGTAAGTCCTACTAAAAAAGGGCGAACAAGAGTGATCCTGGCTTTAAGCGCTGGCAAATCGCAACGTCTAAGGCACCTTATTCACTCTTTACTGCCACCCATCTAAAGCTGCAACTTATACTTTCAGCACCCAGGCACTGCGGGTATCAGCGCTCACAAAAGAGGCAGGTACTACAGCCAGGTCAACTCCCAGCGATTTGAAGGCAGCGCGAATCAAAGTAGCATGAGACGCTTCTGTTGCGCCAATGCTGGCTCCGGCTGTGACAAGCGCCGGGGTTTTGAGTTTAGCAGCCTCTTGACCGTAGGCGATCGCCGCGTCGGTTTCGAGCGCTAACGCCAGCTTTGCAATGTTGACATCAGAGTCGAGTGCGCCTTCACCTGCTTTCAGATAAGACGATAAATCGTACTGCGTTTGGGCTGCAACAGGCGTTCCACCCAGTTGCTTGATCACCGTTGCCAGAGTATCACGATGTTTTTTGTGGTCTGCCTGGTTTGCCAGGGCAACCACCAGCACGGCTTTACCCACATCTGTACTGGTTAGCTTAGTAGCAGCAAAACTGTATGCCCAGATGGCTTGATGCTCATAAAACAGCGCTCCGTTTAGCACCTTGGCATCATTGATATTGTTCGCGTTTTTGGCTTTTTTGCCTGGGGCAGCATCAACTTGCTTCACCATTGCGGGAATGCCGATTGCGCCAGCAGCAGCACCGACTACAGCGCCTGTTCGTAGCAGATTGCGGCGCGACCACTGCCTGGTACGGCGGGTGCTTACGTCAGACAGCATTTCTCTTTCGTGATCCATGTTGGTGTGTTCTCCTAAGTAGTGTACGAATCGGCTTACGTGCAACTCACGTATGAATGCCTAACGGCAGCACCAACTTTGGTTGCAAACAAACGTTCACAACCAGAGCGATCGCCCCGGCGTTCAAATAAGTCATCATCGAACGGTACTTAAAACCGTCCAGCCTGCTTCTTTAGAGCCAATGATGCACACGCAATCTGCTTTGATATGAACCAGATTGACGCATCAGAACTCGCATCTAAAAGGTGATACGCAATCTCTTTGCATTTGGATCTGTTACCTATAAAATTGAGTCAGCTTTTGTCTTATAGAAGCTTGAATCAAGAGCTTGCTGCACTCAAAAATGAAGGTTCCGCAAGGAGAGAAACTGATGACTGCGTCACGCTTGGCACGATGAATTAAGCCAATAAACACGCGATCGGAAACATCAAATACTCCAGGAAAAACAGCTTCCAAATAAATTGGTAATAAGCACTGATGGATGACTGTGTAGTTAGATCGACTTGCGTGCTGCGGAACCACAGCAGCCCCAACGCAACCAGATGAAAGACAACCAAAACTAAATGATTGCTGCCAGGAAGTCTTAATAGTCCTGCCAGCACCATGCCTAAATAGCTGCTGGTAATGACCCAAAGCGCAAGACGAAAAACAGCCCCTTGCCCCAGACGCAGCGTAAAGGTCTTAATGTTGTACTGGCGATCGCCCTCCATATCGGGAATATCTTTAAAAATGGCGATCGCAAACGTGAAAACCAGCACAAAAAGGGTCAGTGCCCAAACCGATGGCAGAATCGGTAAGCGACCCTGAAAATGCAGAAAGAGCCCGAGATTGACGATCATCCCTCGCACGGTGAAAATGCAAAGCGATGCCCAAACTGGAAACCGCTTGAGCCGGATAGGCGGCAGCGAATAGGCAGTGCCAATCAACACGCTTAGCCCCACCGTTGCCAGCAAAAACAGACCTTGTGACAGCGCTAGCAGCAGCGCTAATACACCCGCGATCGCCACAATGATGCTGCCCTGCCGACGCGAAAATTCTCCCGAGGCTAGCGGCAGGTCTGGTTTGTTGATGAGATCGATCTCAATATCTTCAAGCTGGTTCAGCCCCACAATGTAAACGTTGCCGCACAGGCAGGCAAGCAGAGGCGGCAAGAGCACTGTCACAGCAGAAAAAAAGTCGGTAGGGACTAAGCTCGTTGCAGGGTCGATCGCCGGGTCACTACCTGCGACAGCCAGCAAATACAGCCCGACGACACTCAAACTGGTGCCGATAATAGTGTGTGGACGTGAAAACTTCCAGAACGCATACAGCCAGGGGGCATAGCGTTGAAGCAAACTATGCTTTTTAAACTGACGCGAGGTAAGAGAAGGTTTTGAGACAGTCCGGCTCATGTGTACCCTTAAAAGAAGCAACGTTAAACTCTGGACTGTAGACGTTTCGCTACTCAAAGTCTAGTAGCTTCAGTCTGGTCATACGGGTAGCAGGCGTACAGCGCCATCCGTACTACTGGTGAACCTGCTGGTAGCCCGTAATGCCCTCCTATCTTGACCCCTCCCGCTGCGATCGCCCAGCTAAAACAAGGGGTTACAAAAGCCCAGTTGTGAGGGTAGGGGCACCTTCATCGACAGCAGTACCGCCAAAATTTTCGCCAATGCTACTCCGAGAACCCTACGTTTTTTGTCAGCGTGGCACTCATTGGATGTATGCAGCGATCGCACTCGAAGCGGCGATCAAATATGCACGGGTAAATAGAGCATTATTTAAGATAGCTGTCGAAAAATAAGAGTTCTACTGAAAATTTCAGTAAAACAAATTTTTGTATGCAGCTAAAGTCATAGCGTGCTCCTACTCGTTCATTTGGGCAATCCTTCGATCGCATCCAGAAGGGGTATGACAGATTTGGAATAGAAGCGCTCTTGGTGAACGCCACCTGCTTCAATGACCCGAAAATAGCCTGTCATACAGTGTCGTTGCACAATGTGTCCATCCAGGTTATGTATGTTATCCCAATCTCCTGTGTTGCCAATAGCGATCGGCTGCCAGGGTTTCTTCACTTTTTCAGAA
>JBGTJW010000723.1:0-8335 GCA_041744955.1 Stenomitos sp.
ATGAGCACGCAAGGTTGTTTGGTAAAATGCAGGGAACATATGATTTGGGGGAGCCGCAATGGGATCCCCTATTTTTTGTCCTTGCTATTCTCTCAAACCTCTGCCCCGTGTAGCTCAGAGTTACCTTGTCACCCCTTAAGCGACGATCTAGGCGATGACGGATTAACTTGGGCTTTCAGCCCTTCAGGAACCTATGTACTTTCAGTGCATAGTGGTTCAGTCTGGTGGAGGAGATTGCCCAAGACTGTCGCTACCAAACCTGGCAACAGCCTGTGCAGAGGGCGTTGAGCAACTTGGGGCTGAAGGTGCGCTACTGTGTCAGTGACCGTGCCAAAGCTTTAGTCAAACTGTCCCTCAGTGAGATGGGATGCCCGAGTATTGCGGATCTGTTTCACGCTTTGCGGGAGTTATCGCAGGGGATCGGTCGTGCACTCTCAGAGCGATTGTTCCGTGTAAACCGGCGGCTACACGAGTTAGCCCAGGCCCCGGATCACACTGAACTCAAGCAAGAGCTGCAAGCCCAACAAACGGCTTTACAGACGGCTCAACACCAGTACCACTTAATTTTGCATCAACTGACGACCACCCTGCATCCGGTTGCCATGCGGTTGGGCACTCCTCAGACAAGCGCCCAAGTTGAAGCCCAACTTCAGGAGCAGACCCAAGCCCTGAAAACCTTGAAACAGACCCATCAATTGTCCGACAGACCCGGTAGTATCTCCAAGTTTGAGCGGCAACTGCACGATTTGAGCGCTATCGTTGACCTCTGGTGGGATTGGGTCAGGCAAAGCTTGCGGGCACAAACCTGTGAGCCGCTAATAGACGATTGGGTGATTCACCAGCTTTTGCCGGCCCGGTACTGGCAACATCAGAGTGTTCGCACTACAAACCCAACACTCAAAGCGTCTTACCAAATGGCTGCCCAACAGGCACAGGTCGCCTTGCTGTGCCATCCCACCATCGCTATGTCCTCAACACAATTGACCCAGTGGCAGGACTGGGCAACTTGGATGGTGACGAAATTCCAGCGCGCTTCTGCTGCTGTAGAAGGACGCAACGGATACCTCAGCCAAATCCATCACAATCGTCGAGGCTTAGCGTCACGGCGCTTACGGGTGATGACCACCATTCACAACTTCCACCTCAAACGCGCCGATGGTTCCACAGCCGCTGAACGTCTCTTTGGGATACCCTCTACTGACCTCTTCGAGTGGCTGATTCAACAGATGCCAGACCTCCCGCAAGCTCGACGGGGTAAAGCTGCTGCCAAAGCTAGAACCCCTTTCCTCCCGAGTGTCCCGGCTTAAAGTGGTAGCCTCCCATTAATCGCCAGCAAAAAGGCACGGAGCGAGGAATCATGTTCCCAATGTTGGTGCTACTAATCGCATCGCATGAGGGGTGTGACCCCTTAAAGGAAAGTACGTGTTCTTAGCCAAAATCAGGATCGCATCTACCCTCACTGGCAGGAAACGTTTTGACCAAGATTGTCCCCGTCCAACTGGATAACGGCACCGTGCTTTACATTGAAGCGCAGGATGAAACTGAAACGTCCGCGATCGCGCCCCAAGTTCCCGTTGAAGAAGGCGAGCAGCGACGAGGCGGCGCAAAAGGCATTGGCGATCCGAGAATGCCGTTTCGTCCTAGCCCCACCCAATCAATGGAAATGGTGCAAAACACCATCCGCACCTACACCGTTTATTGCCTGAATGCGTTCAAAAACTGCGGTGCAGCCAACGTCGATGAAGTCACGCTAGAGTTTGGGGTTAATCTCAGCGCCGATGCTGGCATTCCTTACATCGCCAGTGGTAAAGCGCAAAGCAATCTTAAAATCACCGTCAAGTGCTCGTACAACAAACCAGGCAGCGAAGAAGGCAAAGGTGCAGCGATCGAGTCAGTAATGACAGGCAGCGGGCAGCCATTCGTAGGGGGTAGGCACTGAGCAGAAGGCAGAAGGCAAAAGGCAAAAGGCAAAGGGCTGAAGGCTAGAGCTTTCCTACCCTTCAACGCTCCTCACTCCTCACTCCTCACTCCTCACTCCTCACTCCTCTCTCCTCACTCCTCTCTCCTCCCCTCCTCTACACCACAAAACTCGTCTCCTCTCCCTGTGCTGCTTGCCAACTGCGGGCATCAAAGTACAGGTCTTCTAACGAGATGCTGTAGAGGGATTCTTTCAGCTTTTGGTGGAGCCGATTCCAGACGGTGAATGTGACCCAATCTTCTGCCTGTGAGCCGTCGGGGGAGTGTCGGGGGAGTGGGTCAATGCTTTCACCAACCGCTTCTAGAATTTGTCCTAACGAAATGTTGGCAGGCGATCGGGCGAGTTGATAACCGCCCTGGACACCACGTATGGACTGCACCAAGCCTGCGCGACGCAGTTCAATCAGCAGTTTTTCGAGATAGGGAGCGGGTAGATCTTGGCGTTGTGCGATCGCCTTCACTGACGCTGGGCCATAGGCTGGTTGCAGTGTCAGGTCGAGGAGGGCTTTGACGCTGTAATGTCCGCGAGTGGTTAATTTCATTGTGAGGGAAGGGCAGCAGGCAGAAGAGCGGATGTAGGCGATCGCTTTGACATTACCCTTTAGGTTCTACCACTCAAACCGCTAATGAAACGTTGAGCGATCGCGCGCTTGGAAAATGGGTCGGCATGAGGTTTTGCAACAGCTCGATCGCGTGATGAAACAACTCAAGCAGTGAGATCCCTGACTTCTTCAAGAAGTCGGGGATCTGTTCAACGTCGTCGCTCCTGGAGTTTCTGATACACTGCCCTCAGATCTACCTTGTGATGTGCCAACGCTACAAGGCTGTGGTAGAACAAATCCGCCACTTCACCCGCGATCGCGTCGGGGTCATCGTCCTTACACGCCATCACGACTTCTGCCGCTTCTTCGCCAATTTTTTTGAGAATTTTGTTATCCCCATCTGCCAACAGCTTGGAGGTGTAGGAACTGTCGGACGGGCGATCGCGGCGATCGCAAATAACGTCAAACACCTGCGACAGCATATCCGCTGGCGGCGGGACGATCGAGTCATTCACGCGATGAAAGCAACTCCGCTCTCCGGTATGACAGGCAATTTCACCAATCTGCTCGACACTAACAAGCAGCGCATCACTATCGCAGTCGTAACGAATGGCGTGCATTTTCTGAAAGTGTCCCGAGGTCTCGCCTTTGTGCCAGAATGCCTGACGCGATCGACTCCAGAACCAGGTTTCGCCCGTGTCTAGCGTTTTCTGCAACGATTCTCGATTCATCCATGCCATCATCAACACGGTGCCGTCCAGGTAATCTTGTACAATTGCCGGAACCAACCCGCGATCGTCGTAACGGATCGCGTTCACCGGAATCGCTTGCTGTAAATTCATTGCCTCAATCGTCCTAGAGTCGGTGTCTTCATCTTACCGACTGGCGGTAGCTTCCCAATCATGCACGTCAAAGTTCCACCCATTAAGTGTCAGGGCATTAAAACAAAGCTGGTGCCCTTTATCTTAAGCCAAATTCAATGGGTCGAAGCAGCACAATCGAAGTGGGTTGAACCCTTTTTGGGATCGGGTGTGGTGGCATTTAATCTGGCACCCAAACGTGCCCTTTTGACTGATACGAATCAGCATCTGATTGCGTTTTATCAAGGCATTCAAACTGATAATATCAACCGAAAAATAGTAGCCGAATTTCTCCAAGATCAAGGCGATCAGCTTCTGACAATGGGAGCCGATTATTATTACGAAGTGCGCGATCGCTTCAATCGATCGGCTTTCTCCCTGGACTTTCTCTTCCTCAATCGCTCCTGTTTTAATGGTGTCATGCGGTTCAACAGCAAGGGAGGATTCAACGTGCCATTCTGCCGCAAACCGCAGCGCTTTTCGCAAAGCTACATCACTAAAATTGCGAATCAGGTTGATTGGGTTGCGAAACAAATGGTAGGCAAAGACTGGGAATTTCGCGTCGCAGATTGGCAGGAAACATTAGCGGCAGCGGAACCCAATGATTTTGTCTACCTTGATCCGCCCTACATTGGTCGCCATACCGATTACTACAACGCCTGGAAGCAAGCAGAAGCGGAAAAACTAGCGGTTGTAACAAAGCAACTGCCCTGCGGTTTTGCACTATCCATGTGGCTCGAAAATCAGTACCGTCAGAATAGCCATATCCAGGAATGCTGGTCAGATTTAGAAATGCGTATATGTCAGCATTTCTATCACGTTGGGTCTAAAGAAAATTTGCGGGGCGCGATCGCAGAAGCTCTACTTATCAAGCCCGGTTTCTCCGCCAGTGTCGATCAGCCATTGCCAGTAGAAGTAGGGGCGATCGCAGCACCACTCTATCCCAGCTAAAATCAGAGTATTCCAGTTGCGTTTGGTTAGGCTATGGTCACGACTCCAGATTCGCCAGTTTTACAAACGACGATCACGCAAGCAGCACCGCCGATCGTGACCTGGGAAGCATTACCCGACGATGTACCTCTAGACGATGAACCCGTGGAAAATACTGGTCAACCGTTGCTGGCAGGAGCACTCCGCGAGTCTCTTGAATTGGTGGGATTCATCCAACCAGAAATGTTGATTGCGTCTAATTTTGGACTGTGTGCCACCGTGAATGGGAATCTAGTGATCAAAGCACCTGATTGGGTCTATGTGCCGTCAGTTCAGTCGCTAGAGGTAGCAGCAGACCGTAGAAGCTACACGCCTACGTTGCAAGGTGCTGCCCCTCTTATAGTCATGGAGTTTTTATCCCATAAAGACGGTGGTGAATACTCGGTCAAACGCACCTTTCCGCCTGGAAAATGGTTTTTCTACGAACAAATTTTAAGCATTCCGTTTTACGTTATCTTTGAGCCAGCCGAGGGGCTGCTGGAGGTGTATCGGTTGACGACCGGACGATATGAATTGCAAACTCCTACCCCAGAGAATCGTTTTTGGATTGCTGATATGGGACTATTTCTGGGTCTATGGCAGGGCACAAAAGAAGAACGCACTGGCTACTGGCTACGCTGGTGGGATGCAGCAGGAAACTTGCTACCGTGGGCAGTTGAACAAATTGAACAGGAACATCAACGAGCAGAACAGGAACGTCAACGAGCAGAAAAACTAGAGACCTATCTGCGATCGCAGGGCGTTGATCCAAATTCCCTCTAAACAAGGCTTCTTTAACACATCTTTGTGACATCAACAGCTAAGATAGGACTGTTAAGGCTTCTTTACTAGACTTGGTACGAGTTTTTGAAAAAGCTTTTTTGGGAAAGCTGTTTGAAGCAGTGCTTAACGCTATTGCTGGCTGCTGAATAGTCGGCTCAACAACAGTTAGCGTTCTCATCCCACGTTCAGCGCTCACAGCACGCAATCTCCCGTCCCACGTCCCTCTCGATATTCTCTCCCTACGGAACCCGTTATGACTCTTCCTATTCGCAACGTTGCGATCATTGCTCACGTTGACCACGGCAAAACTACTCTTGTCGATGCACTACTGAAACAAGCAGGTACCTTCCGTGAAGGCGAAGAGGTTCCAGACTGCGTGATGGACTCTAACGACCTGGAGCGGGAGCGGGGCATCACCATTTTGTCGAAAAACACAGCGGTACGCTACAAAGACACGCTGATTAATATTGTTGATACACCTGGACACGCTGACTTCGGTGGTGAAGTCGAGCGAGTACTGGGTATGGTCGATGGCTGTCTGCTGATTGTGGATGCCAACGAAGGTCCTATGCCACAGACTCGCTTTGTGCTGAAAAAGGCTTTGGAGAAGGGTTTACGCCCGATCGTGCTGGTGAACAAGATCGATCGCGAACGAGCGAATCCTCACACTGCCGTTGATAAAGTGCTGGATCTATTCCTGGAACTGGGTGCAGATGACGATCAGTGTGAGTTTCCTTACCTGTTTGCTTCCGGTCTCGCTGGCTTTGCGAAAGACAAGCTCGAAGACGAGTCCACGGACATGAAACCGCTGTTTGATGCGTTTTTGCGCCATGTTCCACCTCCAGTCGGCGATCCAGAGAAGCCCTTGCAGCTTCAGGTCACCACTCTTGATTATTCAGACTACCTGGGTCGCATTATCATTGGCAAAATTCACAATGGTACGATTCGATCGGGTCAACAAGCGGCTCTAGTAACAGAGAGTGGCGCGATCGTCAAAGCCAAAGTCTCTAAACTCATGGGCTTTGAGGGCTTGAAGCGCATTGAGATTGAATCAGCTTCAGCAGGCAATCTTGTTGCTGTAGCAGGTTTTGCTAACGCGAACATTGGTGAAACGATTACCGATCCAGGCGATCCCCAGGCACTACCGCTGATCAAAGTCGATGAACCCACGTTGCAAATGACCTTTTCGGTAAATGACTCACCGTTTGCAGGGCAGGAAGGCAAGCTAGTCACGTCACGCCAGGTGCGCGATCGACTCTTCCGCGAATTGGAAACCAACGTCGCGCTTCGCGTTGAAGAAACCGACTCGCCCGATAAGTTTTTGGTGTCTGGACGGGGTGAACTCCACCTGGGCATTTTGATTGAAACCATGCGTCGGGAAGGCTACGAGTTTCAAGTGTCGCAGCCGCAGGTCATCTATCGCGAAGTCAATGGTCAGCCACGCGAACCGTTTGAAACCCTTGTACTGGATGTGCCCGAAGAAGCCGTTGGTAGCTGTATTGAACGGCTCGGTCAACGCAAGGGCGAAATGCAGGATATGCAGGTAGGCGTGGCGAATCGGACACAACTGGAATTTGTTGTTCCCGCACGCGGACTGATTGGTTTCCGAGGCGAATTTATGCGCCTGACTCGTGGTGCTGGCATCATGAACCACAGCTTCCTGGAGTATCGTGCCATTAGCGGCGAGATCGAAACTCGGCGTAACGGTGTGTTGATTTCCTTCGAGGAAGGGGTTTCTACCGTTTATGCCATGCAGAACGCGGAAGACCGGGGTGTTTTCTTCATCACTCCTGGCACTCGCGTTTATAAGGGCATGATTGTGGGTGAACACAACCGCAACCAGGATCTGGAACTGAACATCTGCAAGAGCAAGCAGTTGACCAACCACCGCGCCTCTGGTGGTGAAGAACTGGTGCAGCTACAAGCCCCAGTCGAAATGAGTCTTGAGCGTGCTCTAGAATACATCGGTTCTGATGAGCTGCTCGAGATTACGCCCCAGTCCATCCGCTTGCGGAAAGTTGATAAAGCGAAAAAGATGGCAGGCAGGAAGTAAAGGCTAAATTATGAAGGATGAAGTATAAAAGCAATTTTTTAGCCTTTATACTTCATCCTTTAGCGTTTCTTTTAGGCGTGGTTGAATTCCCGATTAGACGATCGCGCTGGGTCAAAGCCCTCATTTCGCACTCGTCGCCGCAGATCGCCTGCATCTGGTGATACTCTCACGGCATCATCAGGACTAATTTTGCCCAGCAGCACGAGGTCGCAGAGTGCCTGGTTCATCACCTGCATCCCCTGGTTGGTATCCGTTTCCATCAGTTGAAAAGCGTCCGTTTCTTGACCCTTCAGCAAGTAATCCTGCATCGCTGGCGTGTTGATCAAGATTTCGTGAACAGCCGTCCGCCGCCCATCCGTTGTTGGGATTAATTGTTGCGCCACGATCGCTACCAACGATTCAGTAATTTGTACCCGCATGGCTGGCTGTTCATCTGGGTTGTAGATGTTGAGCAGACGATTAAGGGTATTAATTGCACTCCGGGTATGCAGCGTTCCCAAAACTAAGTGACCCGTTTGCGCAGCTTTCAGTGCCGTCTCAACCGTTGTCCGATCGCGCATTTCCCCAATCAGAATCACATCTGGATCTTCCCGAAGGACAGCCCGCAATGCCTGATTAAATTCAAACGTGTGCAACCCCACTTCTCGCTGACTAATGAGACACTTCTGCGATGGGTGGACATACTCAATTGGGTCTTCAATCGTGACAACGTGCCTTGTCATGGTTTCATTCAAGTACCGCAACATTGCTGCCAATGTCGTTGATTTCCCTGATCCTGTGGGACCTGTAACGAGAATCAAGCCTTGCGGTTGACTCACCAGATGTTTGAGCACTTCTGGTAATCCCAGTCCTTCGATCGAAGGCACTTCAAGGGAAATCAAGCGCAACACGATCGCGCCACCCGTCAACGTTTCAAAGCAGTTAACCCGACAGCGCAAAAAACCTGGATAGAAAATGGCAGTATCGAGTTCTTTGTGCTGCTCAAACTCCTGCTTCTGTTTCGGCGATAAGATTTCTGCCAGGTACTGTTCAAACAGTTCAGACGTGACTTTTTGTTGATCTCGCGGCTGCGCCATTTGCCCCCGGATACGAAAACGCGGCAATTCACCGATGCGAATGTGAATGTCAGATGCCTGTCTAGCATGAGCATC
>JBGTJW010000724.1:0-2532 GCA_041744955.1 Stenomitos sp.
GTTTTTACAGTGAAAGCAGGTCAGGTATTTTGAAAGGGGAAAGGCAAAAGGTGAAAAGCAAGAGGCGAGAGTCAAGTAGCCGGCATTCCGCCCCTTAAAGTGTCACAGAGGGAATTAGCCGCATAATTTTCTAAAGGCAGACAGCCAAGAGGGTGCGGTATGAGGAACGAGTTAATAGTGCAGAACCTGGATCATCTGGGCATCGTTGCCGGATTGGTAGACGAGTTGGAGATTGTGGAGCAGATCAATCAACACCTGGGCGAAGACCCACGAGAACGGGTGAGTCCAGGAGTGGCAGTAAAAGCCATGATTTTGAATGGCTTAGGGCTTGTATCAGCCCCACTGTATCTATTTGAGCAATTCTTTGTGGGCAAAGCAACGGAGCATTTGTTGGGAGAAGGCGTGGTAGCGGAGCATCTGAATGACGACCGCTTAGGACGCGTGCTTGATGCTCTCTATTTGGGTGGATTAAGCCAATTGTTCATGGCAATTTGCTTGGTGGTTGCCCGGAAGTTTGGGGTTGAACGCCACAGTGCTCATCTCGACTCCACCTCATTTGCAGTCGAGGGAGAGTATGTAGAGTCAGAGAGGGTTGGGAGTGCTGCGCCCGTTCCGATTGCCATCACCTATGGGTATTCCCGTGACCGTCGTCCTGATCTGAAGCAGTTTGTCATGAACCTGGTATGTTGGGGAGATGGAGACATCCCAGCTTTTATCGAGCTAGCCGATGGTAATCAGTCAGATAAAACCCACTTTGCGACACTGATACAGGCGTTCAAGTCCCAGTGGAACTTTGAAGGGCTATATGTGGCAGATGCGGCGCTCTACAGTGAGGCGAATCTCCAGCAGTTGTCAGGCTTACGGTGGCTCACTCGCGTGCCATTAACACTCAACGCGGCATCAGCGTTAGTCAACCATCTGTCGGACTCTGCTTTCGCTGCCACAGAACTGAAGGGGTATCGGATTGCTAGCGTCTGCTGTGCATACGGTGGTGTCAAGCAACGCTGGTTTGTCGTCGAGAGTCAGGAACGCAAGCGCGCTGACCTCAACAAGTTGGAGAAGACCCTGGCAAAGGCGACCACGCAGGGACAATCGCAATTACGGCAACTTTGTAGCCAAGCCTTTGCTTGCGAAGCGGATGCCTTAGCCGCACTATATCAGTTGGAGCCGCACTTGCCGTGGCATCAGTTGGAGGCAATCAGTGTCAAGCAAACGCTGCACTATGAAAAACCGGGTAAGCCAAAACGAGAAACCCCGCCGAGTCGCATTACCTACCACCCCCAAGCATCGTTAAAGCCCAATGCAAACGTTGTAACGATGCACCAACAGCGTGCTGGGCGCTTCATTTTGGCAACCAATGTTCTAGAGTCTGAGCATCTGAGTGCACAACAGGCACTGGAGGACTACAAGGGGCAACAAGGCAATGAGCGAGGGTTTCGGTTTCTCAAAGACCCCCTGTTCTTTGCCTCTAGTGTCTTCCTCAAATCTCCAGAACGCATCATGGCACTCGCGATGGTTATGGGGCTATGCTTGCTCGTGTACAACCTGGGGCAACGCCAACTCCGCCAAACTCTGCGACAGGCTAACCAAACCCTTCCCAATCAACTGGGTCAACAGACGCAACGCCCGACCTTACGCTGGGTGTTTCAATGTTTTATGGCTATTCATTATGTCGTTCTCAACGGCATCAAGCAGGTAGTCAATCTCACAGACGATCGCCGTTGGATTCTCCAATTTCTCGGTTCTGCCTGTCGGCAATACTATTTGCTGTGTTGAGGGTAGTGTTAATCCCTTTGGACCAGTGGAAAGGGCGGAATGTGGGTTCAAGTGATAGGGTGCTACTGACCAACAGCAGCACCTTTTTTTGGTAGTGCCGCATAGTAATGATAATTCCAGCAATTCTCAGCATGAGAATGATTCTCACCAAAATACCTGATTCTAGTCACTTTAATCGCCTGTAAGCCGCATTCTGTCGTTCAGATGATAGGGCTTAGAAGCTGTTGCAAGCATCAATTTCAGTACAAATGTTTCAAAATGAGAATTGCTGTGATAATTCTGTAAGTTAGACGAGTAGGCTGTTATCTAGCATGATTGATGCAATGTCCCAAGTGTGATTCATCGCAAATTGTCAAATATGGACGCACTCACTATGGCAAGCAACGTTTCCGCTGTCAGGCCTGTAAGCGTCAGTTCGTCGCAGTGCCCAGCCGTCAACCCATTGACCAAGCCACACGAGACCTGATTGAGAACCTGCTGAAAGAACGACTGGCACTGGCGGCAATTGCTCGTGTTACGGGCGTGTCAGAACGGTGGTTGCAACTGTATGTTAATCACAAATACTACACTTTGCCCAAGGAGGTGAACGTCACGCCAAAAAAGTCGGTAAGCTGACGCTGCAATGTGACGAAATGTGGTCTTTTGTGGGCAGCAAACAAAACAAACAGTGGGTTTGGTTTGCCTTGGATGAGCAGACACGTGAGATTGTTGGAGTCTTCATCGGTGACCGGAGTCGTGCGAGCGCGAAAGCGCTGT
>JBGTJW010000725.1:0-2474 GCA_041744955.1 Stenomitos sp.
TGTCAAGAAAATGACATAAAACTTTTTGCTTACGGTACACTGGGTGGCAGCTTGTTATCAGAGAAGTATTTGGGACAACCTGAACCGCATCGGGGAATGCTAAACACCGCTTCTTTGGGTAAGTACAAGAATATGGTGGATGCGTGGGGGGTTGGAGTCTACTTCAAGAGTTACTCAATGTTCTCAAGCAGATTGCAGACAAGCATAGTATAAGCATTCCCAATGTTGCAGTGCGTTACATCTTGGATAAGCCAGCAGTGGCTGGTGTAATTGTCGGCGCACGGTTGGGAATATCAGAGCATTTAGAGGACAATGCTAGGGTGTTTGATTTCAGCTTGGATGCGGAAGATGATCGGCAAATTAATGCTGTAGTTAGCAAGTCGCGGGATTTATATCAGCGCATCGGTGACTGTGGTGATGAATATCGACGATGACTTTAAAATTAGCTGCTCAGATTAGGCAAGTTCAACATTCAAGTGATTAAATGGCAAATGTGAGACAATAGTATCTTTATGCAGCTCACTGTTAGAGGTGTTGTGATGCCTTCGCCATTTCCAGGAATGGATCCTTATTTAGAGAATCCTGAACTATGGTCTGAGGTGCATAATAGATTAATTGTGGCGATCGCTGATGATCTGGCAGAATACCTCAGTGATCAATACCGGGTGGCAATTGAAAAGCGCACATATCTGAGTGGAGTGGAAGATAGTCTTTTGGTTGGTATACCTGATGTATCTATTATTGCTAGACGATCAGATGAAAATCAGCCTCACTCTAATGTGACACTTCTTCCATCTGTTGAACCAGTTACTGTTTCAGTACCGATGGTTGAAGAAGTCAGGGAAAGCTATTTAGAAATCCGCGAAGTCAAAACAGGTGCAGTCATCACAGTTGTAGAGTTGCTTTCCCCAAAAAACAAGCGTTCTGGAGGGGGACGGGAAGCATATAACCGCAAACGGCAACAGGTGTTGGCGAGTGTAACCCACCTTGTAGAGATTGACCTGCTTAGGAGTGGACAACCATTACCTATTATAGGGGGTAAGCAGTCCGACTATCGCATTTTAATTAGTCGAGGTGACCGACGACCCACTGCCCAGTTGTATGCTTTTAATCTGCGACAGGAAATTCCTAGGTTCCCCTTACCGTTAGCTCCAAAAGATGTGGAGCCAGTAGTAGAGTTACAAGCTCTACTTAGAGAAGTCTATAAACGGGCAAGATATCACCTAGCAGTAGATTATACACAGCCAGCCCAACCACAGTTGTCGCCAGAGGATGCAGCCTGGGCAGATGCCCTATTGCGGGAAAAGGGCTTTAGAACCTGATAATTATTTGCAAAATTTTTCCAAAAAGCCTTAAACTTAGCATCCTGTTGTTGGAAGTAGTGCAGTCAGAGTCGCCAGTATGTAACGATCAAGTGTCGAAACTCCTATCTTTATCATGCTGACGCAAACTTCTACTTCTGTAATGTCATTCCTTGGAGATGAGGTGGCAGCAGCTTATAATGACGCACAAGTAGTCATCTTACCGATTCCCTACGAGGCAACCACTACTTATCGTCGTGGTTGTGAAAATGGTCCAGATGCGATTTTAGAAGCGTCTCACCAAGTAGAATACTACGACGAGGAACTAGATAAGGAAACTTGTCGTAATATTGGGATCTACACTCACCAATCTATTGCAGATACGCGGAATCAAAGCACTGTCTCAGCCCAAGAAATGCTGCAAGTTACCCAAGAAACGGTGTACAAGCTGATTTCTGACAGTAAGTTTGTCATAGCTTTGGGTGGCGAACATAGCATTACCACTGGCGTTGTCGAAGCATACCGTCAAGCGTATCTAGATGAACCGTTTACAGTAGTTCAAATTGATGCTCATGGTGATTTACGCTATGAGTACGAAGGCTCAATTCACAACCACGCCTGCGTGATGCGTCGGATTGTGGATATGGGATTGCCGACAGTGCAAATTGGCATTCGTGCTATCTGTAAAGAAGAAGCCGATCTGATTAAAGAAAAACATTTGACGGTATTTAGAGCGCGAGAGATTGCCACGCAGCCGGATTGGATTGAAAAAGCGATCGCCTCTATACCTACTCAAAAAGTCTTCCTCACCATCGACTTAGACGGAATCGATCCTACTTTAATTCCTGGTGTTGGTACTCCCGAACCAGGTGGCTTGAATTGGTATGAGCTGACTTCCTTTTTAAGGAGAGTGTTTGAAACCTACCAGGTGATTGGCTGTGATGTCATGGAGTTAGCACCAGTGATAGATTCAGTAGTTTCACAATTCACAGCAGCCAAATTGGTCTATAAACTGATTGGTTATCAGGCATTAGCTAAAAATTGCTCGTAAAGTTTTTAACCCAACCTCAACGCAGCCTGTAGGTGCAGAAGTAAAGTGGCGTAAATAAACACAAAGGAGCAACACAATGGTATCTTAAATTGGAGGCAATTGCAACTGAACTAATCCTAACT
>JBGTJW010000726.1:0-4149 GCA_041744955.1 Stenomitos sp.
ATTGAGCTAATCATTTCCTGCTATCTCTGAAGCGCTAGGAGGAACGGGCTTATGCTACAAGTTCAACCCACTGGCTCAGTGCCAGCCGAAACTGCTCGCATTGCTCATCAGGTCTTTCCCAAAGGCAACCGCTATCTGAACCTACGCGATGCACTGGGCTCCATTTATAGTGATCGCGATTTTGAAACGTTATTTCCCACCCACGGACAGCCCGCTCAATGCCCTTGGCGGCTGGCTTTAGTTTCCGTGATGCAGTTTACGGAAGACCTGTCAGACCGCCAGACCGCAGAAGCGGTCAGAAACCGCATTGACTGGAAGTACGCGCTGGGTCTGGAGCTGACTGACCCCGGCTTCGACTTCTCCGTTCTGAGTGAATTTCGGACTCGTCTGCTCAGTGGTAGCCACGAAGAACGGGTGCTGGATCTTTTGTTGGAGGGCCTTAAAGAAAGAGGCTGGCTCAAGGCGGGTGGGAAACAAAGAACAGACTCAACCCATGTCTTGGCGGCGATCCGCAACCTGAACCGTCTGGAGGGTGTCGGTGAAACGCTGCGAGCAACGCTGAATGACTTGGCGACGGTTGCCCCTCACTGGCTACGCGAGTGGGTGCCCAGCGAATGGTTCGACCGCTATAGCCGCGCTATTGAAGAATACCGCTTACCCAAAGGCATACCAGCTCGCCAAGCCTATGCCGAAAGGATTGGCCGCGATGGCATGCAACTGTTGAGTGCGCTCTACGAGGGTGGACCTGACTGGCTGCGACAAATGCCGTCAGTCGATATCTTGCGACAAACGTGGGTGCATTAGTACTTTGTTGACGCAGACAAAGTGCGGCTACGCTCTGCGAAGGACTTGCCGCCTGCCGGTCAACGTTACGATTCGCCCTATGACCCACAGGCTCGATACGGCAACAAACGCAGCACTATCTGGACGGGGTATAAAGTTCATCTGACCGAGACCTGCGATGAGAACGGTATTCACCTCATCACTCATGTCGAAACCACTCCAGGTCATGTCTCAGACACTGACCAAACCCAACCGATTCACGAAGCCTTGGCCAGCAAGGCTCTCTTGCCCAAAGAACATCTGATGGATGCGGGCTATGTCGATGGACCGCTCTTGGTCGAGAGTCTGCAAGACTTTGGCATTGAGTTGATTGGGCCAGTGCGTCCAGATGTGAGCTGGCAAGCTAAAGCCGTTGACGGCTACGCTCTCAGTCAGTTTCAGATCGACTGGGAAAAGCAACGAGTGCTTTGCCCAGAGGGTAAGCACAGTCAGTGTTGGACACCCTCCAAAGATGCCTGGAACAACTCAACGATTCGCATTAAGTTTTCTCGTACCGACTGTCGTCTCTGCCCTCACCGAGACTTGTGTACGAAAAGTAAAGCGGAGCCAAGGTCACTCACCTTGCGCCCTCAAGCCGAACATGAAGCGCTTCAAGCAGGCAGGCAAGTACAACGAACAGAGGATTGGCAGTCTCGATACAATGCACGTGCAGGCATTGAAGGTACGCTCTCGCAAGGTATCCGTGTCTTCGGTATGAGACAAACGCGCTATATCGGGTTGGCCAAAACACACTTACAGCATCTGTTGACAGCAGCAGCAATGAACGTTGTACGGCTAACGAATTGGCTGGACGGTCTTCCTCGTGCCAAGACTCGAACCTCTCGCTTTGCAGCCCTTAATCCTGCCACATAGGCACCCCTCCAACTTCGCCAACAGTATCAGCAACCAATCAGAAAACAGTGCCACAAACTGCTCGGGCTGCTGGTTTATGTCGCCGGGAGAACCAGCAACGAGCTTCACAACGCAGGCACCGTTACCCAAGCAGCGGTAGCGGCAGCCGTCAGCCATGTGGTATTGGCTCAGGCGATCGCACTGACTGACCCCAACTCTAGTGAGTGGCTCATTGAAGCTCTTACGGCACATTTGACGGACTGGCAAACAGAGGACGCTGAAGGCGAGTACCAAAAGCGCTTGAGTGAAGTGCTGGAGCTAGTTATACAAGCGCTGTGTTGCGTGAACAAAGACGACGACTGGAACAGAGCCTAAACCGCGACTCCCTTCTACTGTCGCCACTACCGCTACTTTCAGTGGAGTGTAAACAACCACAGAGGCACTTATGAGAACCCGCAAAACCCAAACCACTACAGTTAAAACCGCTACTGCTGACTCCATAGAGGCGGCTTTAATCACCCTTAAGAGCAACGCCATTGTCGTTGTGCCAGAAGTCGTTTGGGTTGCCGTCAGAGCCAGGGAAGCACACCAACCAACCAGAGAAGGACACGCAAGAGCCAAGAAAGCACACACAGCCTTCATTCATGAAGGGCGCTTCCTGCTGCTACGCAATGCGCCAGGTAAAGAAGTCGTTTGGTGTGACACGCCCCAACCCTATGCTTTAACCAAACGAGCCTGGATCAGCCACAGTCTTGTAGCTGGTTACATGAACGAGTTCAAGCTTTACTGCTTACTGCAACTACGGGACGACGAGCGTGTGCTGCCAGCACCCAAAGGCGTCTTAACACCGCACGAGCTGGGAACGCTCAACCAGAAACTTCAACAGCAAGCGTGGGAAACACCAACCTGGGAGCGTGACCGCTGCTTTCCTCCCTTCCCTACTCCCTCCCCTTCTGCTGACAACAGCTAAGGGCAAACTTCGCTCGTTACCCCTATGGACAAAAAAACCGCTCAAAAACTGCTTCAGCGGCACTTGCAAGCAGTATGCAACGAGAACACGGCTCAAACGGTGTCTCCCTTTAGCGCTGCCTTTATACAGTTTGTGCTCAGTGAAGGCACCGACCGTCAGCCCATGAACAAGTTGTGCTACGACCTGGTGGCACTACTGGGGCAGGTAGCCATTCACTTACGGCACGTTGACCTGAGTGTCCAAAGTGCGTTGACGATCAAAGCGATCGTGCAGCGCTCAGTGGACCTGCTTGAGCTTGAACACATACAAGACATGGAAGCGGCGAACACCCTGGTTGCAGCCCTAATAGACGAACTCAGTCGTTGGGGTGAAGATGGGGCAAACGGTGCGCTGGCTCAACGTTTTGGTGACACGTTAACCGTCGTCGCCCAGACCCTCAACTGTGTGAACAACCAGGCGGAGTGGAAAGAGCCACCACCGTCGCTACTGGAAGCCTGTGAACAAGCCGTTGACGACCCTGAGTCAGACTGGCAAGTCAACGTCATGCGGACACTCGACGACGACACCTGGGGCAAACACCTTCAGTCACTCGCTAGCAAAGTGCTTGCTCCAGAACACCGAGAGCAGTGCTGGCACCAATTAGCGGCAGCAGTACAGTCCTACAAACGTCAAAAGTGTTCTCAGTGCTACGAACATGGCGCAGTCCGGCACTCCTGCGGTGAGTACGCCGGACGTTACTGCGACGAACATTGGGAAACCGCTGGCTTTAGACCCGAAGGTGATCAACTGAACTACCTGGACGCTGGAGAATACCGTACTCAAGAGGAGGCGTATTAGTCATGACCGACACCACCACGACGACAGCAGTAGAAGAATTTGATCCCCTCGAAGACCCGCAAATAGCAGCGTTCTACAACAGGCTGAAAAAGCACCAGGGTTAAGCAGCAGCCGACCGTTACCTCCTAACGGCAAAACCGGCTGGTGGTATGAACGCTTTCACTCCAGCCGTTGCAACCACCAGCACAAACGGTAAGGCAAAGCCTCCCAATGCCACACAGACGGTACTTGTAGAACCGCTGCCAACGCCTGCTTTACCAAGTTCTGGTGCTCTTCCCAACGCCATATTGTCGCCTGACGAGGCTACGACTGCGGTGGAGCCAGCACCCACAGCAGGGGACGTGGAACCAACCGCCAGCCAACACAAACCGCTAGCGGACACGACACCCGCTGCTGTAGAGACTGCTGTAGAGAGAGAAGAACCACCAGAAGCGACCGTTTCTACAGCCGCAGCAGGCAAAACAGACCAGGCAGACAGTCCCGAAACTGCTGTTACCCGCAAGGCTAAAGGCGAACGGAGATCTGCCCGTTCCACAGCAGCAGTGAAGCAGGCGTTTGAAGACGCACTGGCTGCATTCATTGAGGCAGACAGACCGTTCAAACGTTCCCATGTCGTGCAAAGAGCCGGACTGGGTGCCAGTTTCTATGACCGGTACCCGTCCCTCAGA
>JBGTJW010000727.1:0-1850 GCA_041744955.1 Stenomitos sp.
ATTTTGCTGCGATGGAAGAACCCGAACTGCTCGCCGAGGACATTCGCGCCTTCTTCCGTCCTCTGCGGGAAGCAGGCAGTAAACAGTTTAGCGATCGCATGAATTAACTACTAAAAAAGTGATTTTCTGTAGCTTGAAAAATTCAAAATCTGAAGAATCCTGATCTAGCAATAGATAAGTTTTATGTTGTAATTGCCCAATTCATACATTAAATCAATCATGGTTTTGTGAAGGTAAATATGTGAGAAGAAACTATTTAATTAGATCGATCGATTTGAGCAAAATTTTATATTAAACAATAAGGAAGAGTGTAATGAAAACTTTATCGAATATACACTTTATAGGCGAGAGTGCTGAATATCGTATCGCGCGTAACGCTCTACTTGCTGAGGAAATCGAGCTACGCCAGCAGACCGAGCGTGTTGCCGCCCAACGTCGAGCGCTGCCATCTGGTGGTGCGATCGCTGAAGATTACCAGTTTGATGGAGAAGACGGATCGGTAAAGCTGTCGGAACTATTCGCACCAGACAAAAATATACTTGCCATCTATAGCTTTATGTATGGTTCTGAAAGAAAACTGCCCTGCATCGGTTGCACCCATTTTCTGGATGGACTTGAAGGCATGGCTCAACACATCAATCATCGAATCAATTTTGCGATCGTTGCCAAGTCGCCTTTACCGCGTATCCTCACCTTGGCAAATGAGCGAGGCTGGCACAATCTGCATTTGCTATCTACGGCTAGCAACAATTACGATCGCGATTATTTTGGCGACACATCGGGTTTGCCTGTCGGCATGGGCAGGGAACAAGGTTTAAAGGAGGGTGAAGTTTGGGATATGCCGATGCTCAATGTGTTTCGCCGTGATGGTGATGCAATTCATCACTTTTGGGGTTCAGAACTACTCTATATGTCGCCAGAACCTGGCCAAGAATATCGCCATAACGATGCCCTCAACTCGCTCTGGAATATGCTCGATCTCACCCCTGAAGGACGCGGAGATTTTCATCCTCAGTTGAGTTATGCATAATACGCAAGAGTTAGGCAACTTGCAAGAGGCTTAACAGAAAGCGTAAGGCGCGCGAGTACAAAATGATGAACAACGACCTCGAACAAATGACACGAGACGAGCTTATTGCAGAGGTTACGAAGTTGCGTCAAGGAATACGCGAACACCGTGACACCAGCGGACATGAACTTTGTTGGCATCATCCGGCGTTGTGGGGTTTGCTGCCGGAGAAGACCGATCCTGTTCCTACCGTTCCAGATTGGCCGCAGTTTCTTCAAGGTTGCTTGCGCTATAGGTCATCTCTGGACGAACAAGTGCCAAATGCTAAAAGAACGGATGAGCCATATCAGAAATGATAGCCAACCTCGTTCCACTGATAACTGTCGCAACGCCAAAATGTCGCAAAAAACAATTGAAACAAAACCTCAGTCTTCAGATCCACCGCGCAAGCCTGGTCGTGAGCATAAGCGTCTTAATATTCGCGTAGGCAGATGGAAAACCGAAGGAATGGTCAGTCAAAGCCCATCTAGAACTGCTATGTCTCTAGTGGCGATAGATACTTACGAATGGCTGCCAGGTGGCTTTTTTCTCCTCCATCGTGTGGATGTTCACATGGGGGACGATGAAGTCAAGACAATAGAGATCATTGGTTTCAAGGCTTTTAACCAGTCGTACTTCTCGCAGTCGTTCGACAATCAAGGCAACACCAATACCTATCAATCGAGCTTAGATGAAAAGATTTGGGAGATCTTTGGGGAGTTAGAACGCTTTACAGGCTCATTCAGCGATGACGGCAACAATCTTATCGGCAAGTGGGAGCGATTGACTGATAGCTCTAACT
>JBGTJW010000728.1:0-2809 GCA_041744955.1 Stenomitos sp.
GCTTTGCATACAGATCAAGCCCTGCCAAAAAAGACTCTCGACTTTGCTGAATGACTTGAATCCTGGTGTTGCTAAGAATCTCCTGAACCATTGCAACTGTCTTGTGCCGCCTTCGAGCGCCATAGGCTGCAAAGAAGGTTAGCACTTCAGTAAGCACCTCGTCTGTAGTTACAAGATGAACTTGCTTGAGTGTTTCAGCATATTGCTGAACTCTGTCGTGCCACTCGTCTCGTTTATTGGAAACAGCAACCCAATAGAATGTATCGGCAAAAACAAGCTTCATTGCTTCCGCTTGGGTGTGCCGTAAATATAGTGATCGTGTTGCTCTGCTCCATCGGTCGGTAGCTTCTGTAGCTCTTCTTCAGGAATGTCTTTTACCAGATCGTCAATGATCTCCCAGATAGGTCTGTCATTCGTTTGAGGCGATTCGTCAGCAGGCAATTGCTCCAGGTAATCTTTAGCTCTTACCTGAATCTGCGCTGTTACGTCTTCAAACGAGCTACCTTCAACCTGGGAATCGGCAATTTCAGGACTGTAGGCAGCATAGCCCTGCTCATTTTTTTCAATCACAATACTGATTCTGTCAGGCATAAGGTTCTCCTTTTTTAGCTCAAGTGACTGATGCGCTACGTTGGTATCAAAGCATCCTACGTTTATTTACTTCATCCCACGTACTGAACTTTGCTGTGTTCTGGGACGCAGCACGATCGCGCACGATCTCAAGATGCCACTAAGGAACGGGCACTTCATCAGGTACAGCCAGTATCAAATCCCAAAGCTGCTGAATGTAATCAATCTGCTGATCTTTGCTCAACTGCTCAAATCCTGGTGGCGTAGCTATTGGTTGAAGTTTAGACATTGTCTTACGTGAAAAAACCAGTAATAGTCAAAATTGTAGGTTGTAGGATGTGTTATGCGTAGCCGTAACGCATCGAAATTTCAAGTTCAGGAACTTTCCAATTTTCTAGTGAATCAACAGAATCAATTATTTGATACAGGTTGGCATTGTGTAATATATGCTACTCAAAGAATTGATGCGTTACGTGGTACTAACGCATCCTACATTTACTGGTAGTTATCAAAGTTATAGTTGCCAAAAGGATATTCAGCTCACCATTTGTGCGCTGCCCATAATTCATCTACGATCCAATATTTAAGCTCAAAGCGCTCATCAAAAGTACCTGTATGCTCCAACAATTGTTGTTTTTTGGCATGAATCTCATTGGCAGGTTCTAAAGCTTGCAGCTTACTCGCTAGACCTTTAGCTTCTTCATAGGCTTCTAGCATAATGAATAGCTCACTCAACAACGATAATGAGGGAATATGGTTTGGATTAATCCTTAGTGCTGATTCCAGAAGTGGAGTTATCCCGACGATGATTTTTTTATCATCATAAAGAGAAAGTCCAAGAACTTCTACCCATCTTTGTCGAGCTTGTTGATAGTAAATATCGGCTGCGTCATCTGGTAAATCAGCCATCGCTGGACTGACCAGAATTTGGGCAAAGTCAAAAACACTATTTTCGCTACCTTGTGCCAAAAACTTTTCAATGCGTGTCAACGGGAAATAGATAGTTTTCGGTGGGTGATACAGCACAAACAATGTCCCGATGCTTTTTCCAAATTCAGAAACGTCTGAATTGACCTTAACTGCATCTTCATAGTTAAGCCAGTGATAGCTGCCTGCCTGACTGCTGCGACGAATTACCTCTCCAACATAAGCACCACATCTCAAAATTGTTCGTGACCATTCCTCTTGACTTGCCTGCTGATCACGAATGGCGAGCAGATACCTATCAATATGTTTGAGGCTGTCTATGGAATAATCGAATAATTCTGCGGTTATCCACTCCTGCTTAAGGGTTGGCGGATCAGAAGGTTGGAAAAATAGCTTGGAGAAAGCGATCAGCCTATCATCTTGAAATATCATAATTGCGTTCCAACCTTCTGCGATAGCGCCTAAAAATTAACTAAGTTGAAACATTCATCTCAAAGCTTTCAACTTTTCGTTTTCTTCGCTTTTATCGCCCTCCAACGGTGATGGAATCGACTTTGATGTGGGGTTGTCCGACGGTGACGTAGATGCTGCCGCTGACGGAGCCGCAGAAGCCTGCTGCGAGGTCGAGATCGTTGGAGCACATGGAAATTTTGTTCATGATTTCCTTGGCTTCGCCGATCAGGGTTGCGCCTTTCAGCGGCTTAGTGATTTTGCCGTTTTCGATCAAGTAGGCTTCGTCCACCGAGAAGTTGAATTGTCCGGTGGCACCAACGCTGCCGCCGCCCATTTTTTTGCAGTAGATGCCCTTTTCAATGGAGGCAAACAGTTCTTCGTTGGTGAAATCACCAGGGGCAATGTAGGTGTTCCGCATCCGGGAGGCAGCGGCGTAGGTGTAGCTTTGACGGCGACCGCTGCCTGTGCGGGGATGTCCGGTGCGAATGGAACCCGCACGATCGGCAATAAAATTCTTCAAAATCCCTTTTTCGATCAACAGAGTGCGTTGAGCGGGCATACCTTCGTCGTCCATGTCGATCGTGCCGAACGCATCCGTCGAAAGCCCTTCATCCCATGCCGTCAGGTTTTCGTGGGCAATCTTTTCGCCCTTTTTATCCATAAACGGCGTGGTGCGTTTTTCGATCTGGGTCGTTTCTAGCAGGTGACCGCAAGCCTCATGGAAGATCACGCCACCAAACTTGTTTGCCATGATGATGGGGTAGGTGCCCGATTCTACATAGTTGGCATAAAGCATTCTGCCAGCCGATTCGGCAACGCTTTCGGCAGTCGCGGTGTAATCCCAGGTACGAAGGAAGTT
>JBGTJW010000729.1:0-13770 GCA_041744955.1 Stenomitos sp.
CTCATTAAAGCTGCATTGTCTCTGCACCACAAAATCCTACCGCCCACGCTGAATGTCACCCAGCCCAACCCCAAACTCAAGATCGAACAATCACCCTTCTACTTGAACACCGAGCCACGCCCCTGGATGCGAAGAGAAGCGGACCCAACCAGACGAGCCGGGGTTAGTTCCTTCGGGTTTGGTGGCACCAATTTTCACGTAGTGCTGGAAGAATATACAGGCAAACAACCGCAAGCCTATCGGTTACATCAAGTGCCTGCAATTCTCTTATTTGCAGCCAATGATCCTGCTCAATTACTGACCCAATGTGAAACAGTTTGGGCAAAATGGCAAACTGATGCAGCGGAGAAACACTACCAGGAATGGGTCCTCGCCAGTCGGGTGATCACGATTCCTGCCACATCTGCCCGTCTAGGATTTGTTGCAGCTAGCTTGAGTGAAGCCAGTCAACTGTTACAAACTGCGATTCAGAATCTGAAACATCAGATGGCGGTTGATTCCTGGCAGCATCCTCAGGGGATTTGTTATCGCACAGCGGGCATAGACACGGCAGATAAAGTGGTGGCGCTATTTCCCGGTCAAGGATCGCAATATCTCAATATGGGACGAGAGTTAGCGCTCAATTTTCCCGCTGTCCAACAGAGTTTTGCCACTATGGATTTGTTGTTCCAACGGGATCAGCTATCTCCCATTTCTCAGGTTGTTTATCCGCGCCCTGTATTTACCACTGCTCAACAGCAACAGCAAACTGAGGCCTTGCAGAAAACAGAACATGCTCAACCTGCGATTGGGGCATTAAGCATGGGACTGTACAAAATCTTGCAACAGGCTGGCTTTCAAGCGGATTTTGTCGCTGGACATAGTTTTGGCGAAGTCACAGCCCTATGGGCAGCAGGTGCATTAAGTGATGCGGATTACTGCTTCCTGGTGAAAGCTCGCGGTCAGGCATTGGCAGCACCCGCGCATCCCAATTTTGATGCCGGTGCAATGTTATCCATCACGGGCGATTTAGAAACGATTCAAAATGTGGTCAAAAACTTTCCCAATGTACTGATTGCGAATTGGAATTCCAAGCAACAAATTGTATTAGCTGGAGCCACGCCAGAAATTGCCAACATTGAGCAACGGTTCACCGAGTTTGGCTGTTCCGTCACCCGCCTACCTGTTTCTGCGGCATTCCATACGCCGTTGGTGAGTCACGCCTATCAACGGTTTGCTCAAGCACTGCGAATTGTCAACTTTGACCGTCCGAGTGTACCTGTTTACTCCAATGTGACTGCCGAGCCTTATCCAAATAATGCGACCGAGATCGGACAAACGCTGGCTTCTCAATTACTCAATCCCGTACACTTCAAGCAGGAGATCGAAAAGATTTATGCTGCTGGTGGTCGCATTTTTGTAGAGATTGGTCCTAGAAGCGTTTTGACCCACCTGACGCAAAATATTCTGGAGGGTCAACCCCATCTGGCGATCGCATTGAACCCCAGCCGCAACGGAGATAGTGATCGTCAGATCCGTACCGCAGTAATGCAGCTGCAAGTTGCTGGATTGCCCCTGAAAGATTTCGACCCCTATGGATTGGAACCAGAACCCGCTGTACCCACCAAGAATGGGATGACCGTTCGCGTAAATGGAAGCAACTATGTCAGCGAAAAGACCAGAACCGCGTTTGAGCAAGCCTTGCAGGATGGCTATCAAATCTCAAGACAGCCCCAACTTCTGACGCAACCTGTTACCCCATCAGTAGTGCGTCCTGCTGTTGTAGCCCCGATCATGGTACAGCAAGTGGTAGAACCACAGATTGAGCCGCAGCTGTTTCCATCTGTGCGATCGCCAGGGGAGGAACCTCAGGTAACTTCATCTCAGTCACAAATCGATGTCACTCAGTTCATTGCACCAATGCTGCAAATTGTGAGCGAGAAAACGGGCTATCCTGCTGAGATGTTGAGCCTAAGTATGGATATGGAGGCTGATCTTGGGATTGATTCGATCAAGCGCGTGGAAATTCTAGGCGCAATGCAGGATCAATTCCCTGCGTTGCCACCGATGCAGCCAGAAATTCTCTCAGAATTACGGACGTTAGAGCAAATCGTGGACTATCTGGGTCAGCAAAAAGTTGATTGTGAAAACTCAGATTCACCCGCGATCGCTCCAGTCAATGAGGCAGTTTCATTAATTTCAACGCCTTCGGTAAGCAACTCTTCAAGCACTGTAAGTGTAAAGCCACAAAAAACATCGTTTGACTCGTCTCTGATGCAAACCTTACTCGCGATCGTCAGCGAGAAAACAGGGTACCCCGTTCAACTGCTGTCTCTTGAGATGGATATGGAGGCGGACTTAGGGATTGATTCCATTAAGCGGGTGGAAATCCTGGGCGCAATGCAAGATCAGTTTGGTTCCCTACCGTCTATAGAACCAGAAGCACTGGCTGAGTTGCACACCTTAGGTCAAATTGTGCAACATCTGGGACAACAACTAGAAATCACCCCAATGATGGGAGCAACCGAAGCACAGTCTATTGCCGTTGAGACCAGTGTTCCCTTACTATCAGCGCAGCTTCTGGCCGCCCAGCCAATCTCAGCACCCGCGATTGCTAGTGCCACAACTGCTCCTGAGTTAATCGCTATCCCTGCTTCAGTGTTGGAGTCCAGCCAATTGATCTCAGCATTATTAACCATTGTCAGTGAGAAAACGGGTTATCCATCTGAGATGCTGTCTCTTGAGATGGATATGGAGGCGGACTTAGGGATTGATTCGATTAAGCGAGTCGAAATTCTAGGCGCGATGCAGGATCAATTCCCGGATCTACCGGCTGCAAATCCTGAAACTTTGGCAGAGATGCGTACACTGGCACAAATTGTCGAATATATGGGGCAGTCGCAAGTCGTCGGATCGCATCCAGTCAGCAGTTCGGCTCTTGCCTTTGCAGCACCGACGATGCCAGTCACAATTCCAGCGATCGCTCCAGAGCCGTTTGAAGTGGCTGCATCAGCGATCGCCCTCAATCAACTCATTGCAGACCTGTTAAACATCGTCAGTGAGAAAACGGGTTATCCGGCTGCCATGCTGAATCTGGCGATGGATATGGAAGCCGACCTGGGAATTGATTCGATTAAGCGAGTCGAAATTTTGGGCGCGGTTCAGGATGCGTTCCCAGATTTGCCTGCTGTTGATTCGGAAGCATTAGCCGAGATGCGGACGCTGGAACAGATTGTGCAATACATGGGTCAACAAGCGGCTACAACTGGAAAAAAAAAAGTCATAGCCTCTGAAGCACCTCCTATAGCCAAGTTGCCAGAAGAGACTTTGAGCCAACGGGGGCAAGCGACCTTAATCCCGCTACCCCCACCAGATTGGTTAGACTTTCCCCTGCCAGTTCAATCTGTATGTTTAGTCACGGACGACGGTAGCCCGTTAACAATGCAACTAGTGCAGAAATTAACGACCCAGGGCTGGCAGGTTGTTGTGTTGAGTTTCCCAGAAACGTTGGTAGCACAGCCACAACTCTCCACTTTGCCCATTCCGCACGTCGTGCTGAAGGATTTGAGTGAAGCCCATTTAAAACAGCAACTTGATGCCATTACTCAACAGTATGGTTCCATTGCCGTATTCATTCATCTGCAACCACGATTCGAGACTAGTCCTATAGTTGCTACACCGTTGCTGCATCATCCAGCAGCAACGGCGACCTTAAAGCACCTATTTCTCATTGCAAAATATCTGAAGCGATCGCTGACAGAAGCGGCTAAAGATTATCGCAGTTGCTTCCTAACGGTGACACGCTTGGATGGCGAATTTGGATTAAAGTCTGCATCGTTAAACAGTGCAGATATGCTCAGTGGTGGACTCTTTGGTCTAACCAAAACTTTGAATTTAGAATGGTCTCAGGTCTTTTGTCGGGCGATTGATCTTGCACCAGATTGTGCAGTCACCGCTGCGGCACAACAGATTGTGCAGGAATTGCATGACCCCGATCGATTAATTACGGAAGTGGGCTATGGTGCTGCGGGTCGAGTCACGTTAACCTGTGGGCAAGTGATCGAATTGGCATCCACCCGATCTGTGACCCTCGATCGCCACGCCGTGTTTTTAGTCAGTGGCGGTGGTAAGGGCATTACGGCTCAATGTATTGCCCACCTTGCCCGTTATACCCACTGCAAGTTCATCCTAGTGGGACGCTCTGAACTCATTGCAGAACCCAACTGGGCAGAGGGGGGCGAGCCAGCCTCAGAACTCAAGCAGCGCGCGATCGCTGCACTGATGGCAGAAAACCCTAAAACAACCCCTGCTCAAATCCAAAAAGCGGTAAATGCGGTCTTGTCACAGCGGGAAATTACAGCCACGTTGCAGGCGATTCAGCAGGCGGGTGGTGAAGCTGAGTATCTGAGTGCCGATCTGACTCAGGTGACGGATTTAGGCCCTCGCCTTGATACGATTGTCCAACGATTTGGACCCATTACAGGGATCATCCACGGTGCAGGCACCCTCGCGGATAAGCTGATTGAAAATAAGTCAGAACGGGATTTTGATCGGGTTTACACGACCAAAATTGTGGGTTTAAACACGCTTTTGAAGAGTGTGGATTGTAACCAACTCAAACATCTGGTTTTATTCTCCTCAGCGGCAGGATTTTACGGCAATATTGGTCAGTCTGACTATGCGATCGCCAATGAAATCCTGAATAAATTTGCCCATCAGTTCAAACGCCAGCACCCGGACTGCCATGTAGTTTCCTTCAACTGGGGGCCCTGGGACAGTGGCATGGTTACACAAGAAGTGAAGCAGATCTTTGCCCAGCGCAAAATTGAGGTGATTCCGACAGAAATCGGTACTCAGGTGTTTGCGTATCAACTCCTACAAGGCAATCCCGAAACCGTACAGCTTCTGGTGGGAAGTCCTTTAGCCGTCCTGACCACCCGTATGGATGGAGACCTCAAAACCTATCATATTCGTCGTCGGCTGTGTCTAGCGGATAATTCGTTTCTGGCTGATCACACCATTGGTCAACAGGTTGTGTTGCCAATCGTTTGTAGTGCTGCCTGGGTCGCCAATACCTGCGAACAACTGTATCCCGGATATCGCTTTTTTCGCTGTGGACAGCACAAAGTCTTCAAGGGAATTGTGTTTGATCAATCCTTGGCATCTGAATACATCCTCAATGTCGAGGAAGTGAACACGAATCAATCGGGCGAGATTCAATTGAAGACCATGATTTGGAGTCAATTACCCAATGGTCAACCCCGCTATCACTACAGCACAGACATTACTCTGGTGCAGACGCTGCCCCCGGCTCCACGCTATGAATCCTTTGATCTCACCCCCGATCCGGCGATCGTCAAACTCACGCCATATCAGGATGGCACGTTGTTTCATGGTTCCAGTTTTCAGGGCATTCAGCGCGTTCTCAACCTGACCCCGCAACGACTGACCCTGGAATGTGTGCTGCCTGCGGTCAGTTTTGACCAGCGACAGCAGTTTAGTGATCATGCGTTGGATGCGATCGCGCACGATATGTCCTATCAGGGCATCCTCATCTGGGTACGCCAGTTTCATCAGGCGGGCAGCTTACCACTCAGTTGTCAAAAGAGTGAGCAGTTTGAGGCTGTACCGATCGGGCAACCATTCTACGTCTCCATAGAGATTGTATCCAGTACATCCACGAAGTTGCTAGCAAATGCTGTGACCCATGATGCTGAAGGGAAAGTCTATTCCCAAATATTCGGTGCAGAAGTAACGATTAGCCAACAGTTGAATCGGTTATTTGGCATATCAGATACAACTTCTGCTGGTTTCCCCCTGCACTCCATCCCAGCTTATTCAGCTAGCGTTCTACCCAGAGAAAAATTATGAGAACCTTGTTTTCTAAACGCACGCTATCCGACAGCGATGATCTCACACTCGTCGTCGAGAAACTTCGCCTCAGAGCCTATGCCAGCTTCTTGGTCGTTGTGCTTGTCGGCATTCTACTGACGAACCTATTCGCCAACATTGACTTGAATGACAGCCTACTCATGCAAGTGTTTGGGTTCAACAATATCTGTGTGTATTTCGACTACCCACCGTCTACTTACGTCCTTCCCTTTTTATGGGCGATTACGCTCGTCTTGATGCTCCAGTACATGGTGGCGCACTGGCTACAAATGAGTGCACAAGTTGAGCAAGGCACCCTAAATCGGAAGCTATATGGGATCTTGACTCGCATGAAATTATTCGAGGCGTTCACAGTGGTGAGCTTCTCGACGATCTTTGCGGTTAGTCCTGAGGGGTGGAACCACACGTTATTCATCCACACAGTGCCATTCTTTCTCTTGCAGGTCGGTCTTGTTTCGCAGGCTATATCCAACACGCTTCACGGCACAAAATCGGGTTACTGGCGTCAGCTAGGGCTTCCCGCTTGGTTCAACAGGGTCGCGATCACATATTGCATCCTTTTCAGCATCATTGTTTTTTTCAAGATTCTCTCGGCGACGAACGCAATGGCAGGCAGTCCATGGTGGCATCAAACTGACATGTTGAAGAGGGTTGCCCAAGATTTCGATCGCATGTTCTTTTTCCTCGCGGTCATTGTGCCAATGGTCAAGATGGCGTACTTAGCGTACTACAGAACTGACAAGCTGGAAGTCGTACACCTAACGGTAAGTTCGATCAAACAGGCATTGTTGCCTAAAAAAATTTAGTAAAATCAAGGGTTTCAGCGATTTAAAGCCGATAAAAATCTAAATTGTGGCTTCTTAAACGTCTGAAATCCTTATTTAGCAAGGAGCATTCATGCAACAACGCTGATCGAGCGTGAGGTCGATCATGTGCTTGATGTGAAGATGGGGTATCAACTTAAGGCGGGAAATCTTACAGTCAAAGGATTACAAGGCCGTAAGGGTCGGTGCAAAAGTAACGATTAGCCAACAGTTGAATCGATCGTTTGGCGTATCGAATACAAATCCTGCTAGTTTCACCCCTGCACACTATTCCAAATGATAGCGTTTCTCACCTCTGTGGAATAAAGACAAAGGGCTTAACCCCCTCGGTAGCTGGGGCTTGGGGGTGCGCCAATGAATAGAGAAAGGCTATATTCAGCCAGCGTTCTACACGGAGAAAAATCATGAGAAACTTATTGACACTAGTGAAATCTGCAATTGATCATAAGTTCAACGAAAAATTGACTCGTCATCAATTAGAAGCCAGACAACTCAAAAAATTCAGAAAATTGGTGGCTTTTGTGAATGAGCGATCGCCATTCTATGCTCGAGTCATCGAGAAGAATCAAATTGATATTGAGCGTTGTACTCCACAGGATTTCCCAAAACTCACAAAAATAGATCTGATCAAGAACTTTGATGACATCATCACAGATCCGAGGGTGACTCAAAAAGAGATTCTTGCTTTTTTGTCCAGCTCTAAAAATCCTAGTGATCTATTTAAGGATCGTTTTTATGTGGTTCACACCTCAGGTTCCTCCGGTGAGATTGGGTATTTTGTCTATGCTCAACATGAATGGTTTAAGGGACTGTCTAATTTGCTCAGGTTCCAGCCTTCGAATCTAAAGAAACGAATTGCCTTTATTGGTCCCGTTGGAGGTCACTATACAGGCGTTAGCATGGCGATGAGCAGCCAGCAGTTATTCAATAAGCATTTAATGAATTCCAAAGTGTTTGATGTCAATGATTCATTGCAAACTATCGTCGATCAGTTGAATCAGTTTCAGCCTCATATTCTAATTACCTACCCTTCTATATTACGGCTGCTTGCAGAGCAGACAAGAAGTGACAAACTTCGTATCCAACCAAAATTGATCAAGACCAGTGGAGAAGCTTTATTGCCTGGTGACCGTGCATTTATTGAACAAACTTTCCAGGCACCTTTGGTGAATATCTATATCAGCAGCGAGAACTTAATCATGGGTTCTGGACATCCACAGCAAGAAGGGTTGCTTCTATTTGAGGATGACTTGATGTTTGAATTGAACGATGACCATGTTTGTGTTACCAATCTTTATAACTACACCATGCCTCTAATTCGTTACACAGTGGCGGATAAGCTTGTTCTAAAGCAACTTACGAAACAGCCCTATCCGTATATGACAGTAAAAGAGGTTTTAGGAAGAAGTGAGCAAGATCTGAGATTGGCAACCAGAGATGGAGAGGATGTGATCAGCCATCATATACTGACTGAGTTTTTTGTTCAGAATCTTGAGCGATTTCAAATTAAGAAAACGAGTGACTCTTCTTTCGTTTTTCGAATGCAGGCAAGCCTACATCTCGACAATCTTCGGAAAAAGAAACTATTTGAGGATATTCAATACGAACTAAATCAAATTCTTCACAAGAAGTTGATGACTAATGTTCAGTTCTCAATTGAAGAAGTAGATTCTTTCAGTGTTAATGAGAAGTCGGGAAAGTTTCAGCTTGTTGTCGTTTAAAAATCTTTTTGCAACTGCCAAATAGCTATGATGGAACCGATCGCGATCGTTGGCTTATCTTGCCTATTTCCCGGTGCCGAAACACCGGAACAATATTGGCAAAACCTGGTTGCTCAAAAAGATCTCACGTCTCTGGTAACGACAGAACAGATTGGGGTCGATCCCGATTGGTTCTATCATCGCCAAAAGGGCAAAGCGGATACGTTCTACTGTCAGCGGGGCGGCTATATCCGCAATTTTCAGTTTGATCCGACAGGCTATCGTCTGAATGCTGAATTGCTCCAGAGTCTCGATCCGATGCATCAATGGTCACTCTACGTGGCAAAGCAGGCATTACAGGATAGTGGCTATTTAGGAAACGCAGAAGCCCGGGCACAGTGTGGCGTGATTCAGGGTAACCTGTCCTTCCCGACCCGCCGTTCCCATCCCCTATTTGCCCAGATGTATCACCGGGCGTTGCAGCCCTCCCTGCAAGCGTTACTAAATTGTGATCATTTCAGATTCAATGAGAATGCGAATCCACCCAATCCATTGAATGGCTTATTAGCTGGCTATCCTTCGGCATTGATTGCCCAGGCACTATCGCTATCGGGGCTGAACTTCTCCTTAGACGCGGCATGTGCGTCATCGCTGTATGCCATCAAACTTGCCTGCCATTATCTTCAGACCGGCAAAGCGAACCTGATGCTGGCAGGTGCTGTGAGTGCCGCCGATCCATTGTTTATCCACATCGGCTTTTCGATTTTTCAAGCTTATCCAGAAAACGATCGCACCTCTCCGCTCGATCGCTCCTCGCAAGGGCTAGTCGCTGGAGAAGGAGCCAGCATGGTGGTACTCAAGCGCTATGCTGATGCCGTGAAAGATGGCGATCGCATCTATGCAGTTATTCAAGGCGTTGGTCTTTCCAACGATGGCAGCGGGAAATTTGTGCTCAGCCCCAATCCTAAAGGTCAGATTTTAGCCTTTGAACGGGCATACAGCGAGGCTCAGATCAACCCCAGCCAGATTGAGTATGTGGAATGCCACGCCACGGGCACACCGTTGGGAGATAGCACCGAACTCAACTCTATGGAGGCATTTTTTGGACGCACGAATACTACGCCTTTGATTGGTTCGGTCAAATCGAATTTGGGGCATTTGTTGACCGCAGCAGGGATGGCAAGTCTGCTGAAGGTGATCTTGGGTATGAAGCATCACGCCATTCCGGCGACCCTGAATCTCACACAGCCTTTAAGTTCCGAGCAGGGACGGTTTACAGGGGAGCAAATGGTGCGATCGCTCACACCCTGGACAACCCCGATTAAACAGGCAGCGGTCAGTGCCTTTGGGTTTGGCGGCACCAACGCTCATTTAATTCTGACCTCTGAGTTACCTGCGATCTCACCTCAATCCACATCTGGTTCATCCTCTACACCAAAACATTCACTCAAGAATTCACCCACGGTCAATCCAATGACTGTTTTGCCGCTGGCGATCGTGGGGATGGATGTCCATTTTGGTGAATATGCTAGTCTGGATGCCTTTGATCGTGCTATCTACAGCGGTACCCAATGTTTCAAACCCGTTCCCCCTCAGCGCTGGAAAGGAGTGGAGTCCGATCCGGACTTGCTCAAAGCCTATGGCTTTACCAGTGGTGAAGCGCCCCAGGGTGCTTATATCCAAGACTTTGAACTCGATTTTCTGCGGTTTAAGCTGCCTCCTCGTCAGCAGGATCAGTTGATTCCACAACAACTCCTCGCCCTCAAGGTATCCGATCGGGCAATTCAAGATGCGGGGTTACAACCTAGCCGTCCGGTCGCGGTGATTGTGGCAATGGGGACAGAGCTATCGCTGCATCAGTATCGTGGACGCTGCGACCTGGTCTGGCAACTTCAGCAAAGTCTGGAGCAAGCCGGACTAACACTGACGGAAGCCCAACAAATTGAGCTAGAAAAAATCACCAAAGACAGCCTCCATTCGGCAGCTGAGGTAAATCAATACACCAGTTTTATTGGAAATCTGATTGCTACCCGAATTGCCGCCCTGTGGGATTTCTCTGGGCCTGCGTTTACCCTATCGGCAGAAGAGAACTCAACCTTTCGTGCCCTGGAGGTGGCGCAATTGCTGTTAGCAGGTGGCGAAGTCGAAGCGGTGGTGATTAGCGCGATCGACCTGGCTGGAAGCTTTGAACATGTGCTCCTGAGGCAGTCCCAAAATTCGATTAATTGCGGTAGTCACACCCTCAGCTTTGATGGAAACGCAAACGGTTGGATGATTGGGGAAGGCGCAGGCGCGGTTGTGGTCAAATCCCTGCCTACGACGCAACAGCAGGATGATCGCATCTATGCCATAATCGACGCGATCGCCCTTGCTACCCAATCTATCCCAATGCAAGGGCAGGATGCCCCTATCGTACCGACTGCCGCAACCGTGACTCAGGCTTGTCAGCTTGCTCTGGACAATGCCGCGATCGCACCTGAACAGATTGGCTATCTGGAAGTCTGTGGGAGCGGTGTTGCGTCCACTGATACAGCAGAAATGGTTGGTCTTCTCGCTGCTTATGGTGCTGTGTCTGGAAGTACACGACCAACCTTAAGCTGTGCCTTGGGCAGTGTCAAAGCCAATATCGGACATACTTTCGTGGCAGCAGGCATGGCGAGTTTGATCAAAACCGCATTGTGTCTCCACCATCGCTACATCCCGGCGGTTCCAGCCTGGACAGCGCCCAAAGAGGGCGATCGCTGGCAGGGCAGCCCGTTCTACGTGGCCACCGACTCGCAATGCTGGTTCCTGCCCCCTGAAACACCCAGACGAATCGCTGCTATCAACGGTATGGGGAACGATGGCACGGTTGCCCATTTGATTTTGTCGGAAGTCGCACACTCAGCGCCGCGTCCCAATTCTCATCTGACCCATACCCCAGGCTATCTGTTACCCATCGCCGCACAAAACCAGTCTGATCTGCGATCGCGTCTGCAAGCCTTACAGCAGGCGATCGTGCAAACCTCTTGTTTGAAAGCAGTTGTTCACCAAACCCTGCTCCAATTTCAAACTCAGGTTCAATCCTCTCCAGCAGAGGCGCCTTACCGATTGGCGATCATCGGGACCAATCAGGCGACGATACTCCAGGAAATTCATCTGGCATTCGCAGGAATCACAGCAGCGTTTGAGCAGAGCACTGATTGGAAGACCCCATCCGGTAGCTACTTCACAGCAAAACCGCTGGCAGACCAGGGGCAGATTGCCTTCGTTTATCCTGGTATGGCGAGTTCTGCTATTGGACTGGGGCGAGATCTGTTTCGGCTATTCCCCTCCCTCTACGATCGCTTTTCTGGTCTAACCAATGAAGTGACTCAGGCGATGCAGACGGATTTGATCTATCCTCGTAGCTTAGAAAAACCAACGAATCAGGTGCTATTTCAACAGCACGCAACATTTTTTGGGAATGGAGCCGCCATGTGTTTAAGCGGCATTAGTCTAGCGGTATTGCACAGCCTGGTTCTGCGCGAATATTTTCAGGTTCAGCCCCAAGCAGCATTTGGTTACAGTCTGGGTGCTGCTAGTAGTATGCTCTTTGCGTTAGGCGTTTGGCGCGATGACCATAATCTCAGTCAAACCCTGTACGCCTCTCCGCTGTTCACCACTGACCTCTGTGGTCCCTGCGAGACCGGACGACAGGCATGGCAGGTGCCGAATTCTCAGACACAATTCTGGCAATCCTATATATTAAAGGCATCCGTCGCAGAGGTTGAAGCGCTTCTCCAGGATGATCAGCGAGTCTTTATTACCTTCATCAATACTCCTAAAGAACTGGTGATTGCGGGCGATCCGGTGAAGTGCCAGCAAGTGATTCAGACCCTTCAATGTCTTGCCTTTCCAGTAAGCTTTGAGAGCGTATTGCATAGCTCGATCGTACAGTCCCAATATAACGATCTGGTGCTGCTACACCAAATTCCGGTTCATCCGGTGACCGATATTCGGTTTTATTCAGGGGTTAGTCACGCGCCAATGCTTTTAGAGCAAAATGCGATCGCCCATAATTCTGCTCAGATCTGCTGTCAGGTTGTTGATTTTCCAGCACTGGTGCAACGTGTGTATGCAGACGGCGTACGCATATTCATTGAATTAGGCGCGGGAAATTCCTGCTCACGATGGATTCAGGAAATTTTACAGACACAGCCTCATGTAGCACTGTCAGCCAGTCTCAAGAAAACCGATGAGCAGACAGGGCTGTTGCGCATGTTGGCGCAGTTGCTCAGTCATGGTGTAGCACTTGATCTAGCACCGCTTTGTGCAACTTCAAGCGCAGAAATCGACTTGACGCGATCACTAATCAAAACCGTGACACTCGGCGGCGATCGCCTCAGTGATACTCTTTTGAGCACAGACCATCGCCAATTCTTTCAATCTACCCAAACACCTTTAGAACCGTCAAAATTCACCATTATGCAACCACAAGATCCGCACCTAAAAAACTTTAGAATTCTGCAATTGCAACTAGTGAATGCCCAACAATTCACATCGAATCAATCAGCAACTGCTGGCTTATTATCACAGAGTCAAGACTCTCAGATTGATCTGAGTCAAACCAATGCAGACGGAAACCAAGCAACGGTGGTGAACGCACTGGAAACCCCGATCCAGAAGCCTGAAAAAGCCAAAAATGCCATTTGGGATGAAGCAGATCTTCTGGAATTTGCTGAGGGGAACATTGCGAATGTGTTTGGCGCAGAGTATGCCATTATCGATACCTACTCCCGACGGGTTCGACTGCCCATGCCACCGTATTTGCTAGTCAGTCGCGTGACTCAACTGAATGCACAACGCGGAGAGTTTAACCCCTCCTCCATGACTACCGAATACGATATTCCCTTGAATGCACAGTATTCTGTTGATGGTCAGATTTCCTGGGCGGTAGCGGTGGAATCTGGGCAGTGTGATTTGCTGTTGATTAGCTATTTAGGGATTGATTTTGAGAACAAAGGCAATTTAGTGTATCGCTTGCTGGATTGCACTATCACCTTCCTGGATGATTTGCCCAAAGACGGAGAAACGCTCCGTTACGATATTCAAATCAATTCTTTTGCTCGTAATGGTAATAACCTGTTGTTCTTCTTCAGCTACAACTGTTTTGTCGGCGACAAGATGGTGATTAAAATGGACGGTGGCTGTGCTGGCTTCTTTTCTGATGAGCAATTGCAGCAGGGGAAAGGAGTTATCTACTCGGCAAAAGAATTACACCAGCGCCAGCAAATCCAAAAGCAGTATTTCGATCCATTATTGATTTGCCAGAAAACAACGTTCAATCACAACGATTTGCTCAATCTATCAAGCGGTAACATTGCCGCTTGCTTTGGCAAACACTACTGGCAAGA